>NZ_JAFLKV010000008.1:0-16468 GCF_019163035.1 Sulfuricurvum sp. | reverse complement strand
CGTCCCGCAACGAGAGTATCGACTGAGAGATGAAATTGCTCGGCAATATTGAGGGCGTTGACCCCGATGGAGCCAGTGGAGCCCAGTAGGATCAAACAATACCTCGTAAAAGGACGAGCATAACAATAGAGGCAAAAAGATAACCGTCAATGCGGTCTAACACACCGCCATGCCCCGGAAGGATCGAGCCGCTATCTTTTACCCCCGCCTGACGTTTGAGATAGCTCTCAAACAGATCGCCGAATACCGAACCGACGGCTGCCGCCATAGAGATAATGATTGCTTGTGTAATATCGACCATAGTGATACCGATAAAAAATCCGGCACCTGTAGCTATCGCGATACCGCCATAAACTCCTTCTCGGGTCTTGCTCGGACTGGAGACACTAAAAGGTGTTTTACCGATACTGCGTCCCACGACGTAGGCTCCTACATCAGCAGAGGCAACGACAACCAAGAGCCACAAAAGAGAGGTAATACCGTACTCTTGGTACATGCTGAGAGTAAAGAGCATCCCCGCTGTCGGATAGATAAACGGGAGGAAATTTTTAGGGGAGATGTTTTGGGTATACGCTACTGCTGCGGCAAAAATAAGCCCTGCGATCACAAATAAATCTTCACCGTAGGGATAAAGTGCTGCCGCGAGCCACAAAATAGCGGCATAGGCATAGAGTGAGCTGTTATTAATACCAAATAAACGGGTGGCTTCGTGAAATGCGAGGAGATAGATGATCCCCATTACCGCCCACATGAGCCAGAAGTTATTGATAAGACCGACAACTAAGACGCCGACAACAAGAACGACAGCCGTAAAAATGCGCTCTTGGATAGAATTTTTTGCAGTTTGCATAGTGTGATTAACCTAATGGTTTAAAATTTCGCGATTATACCATTTATTTTATTGTAAATATGGGTATTTATCTCTGTAATATTAAACTTTAATATCGAGAATATGGAGGGGCTTTGAGGGATTTTGTTCTTCACTCTTATTCTCTTCTTTGTGACGAGGATCTCTCTCTTCTTGTTCGGCTTGTTCTTTGGTATGTTCACGGTCGGAGTCAACGCCGTGATTTTCTTCAGTGGGGCGCACCTCTTCGATCTCTTTTTTTTCTTCTTTCGACGCAGTAGCAGCGGCAAGTGCTTGCAACTCAAATCGATTTAAAATAGCATTTTGTTCACTGGCGACGCTCGCCATTTGTTGATTAACGTAGATCGCGTTCCCGATAGGACCGATTGCCATAGTGTTATCCTTTTTGGATCATTAGCGTCTTGTAATTTGTGTAGAGGACGTTGGCACCCTCTTGTACTTTCACTTCTCTTCGTGGGGTATAATCGACCAAATAGCCCCCTTTCTCAAATACGGAGAAATCGACACACAATTTTGCCGCTGCTTCGAGGAGTTTTTCGGGGAGCTGTTGTTTATCGGTAGTGATTACGACATGTGCCGAAGGGCGGTCTTTGAGATGGATCCAGATATCGCGTGCTTTGGCATTTCGGAGGAGTTCAATGTTCCCTTTTTCGCTTTTGCCGAGGGAGACTTTAACCCCCTCAATCCAAAATTCGGCAATCGAATCGGAATTTTTTTGTTTTGATCCAGTTGCTTTCGGAGGGAAGAGCAGTGCTATCTCTTCGGGAGTGGACGCTTCTGCTACCGTTTGGATGAAGAGTTCCAGATGGCGGATTTTGTCTTCGAGATTACTCCGCTCTTGATAAAGACCGTGCGCTTTTTGTTTCGCTTTTTTAGAACGTTTGAAAAAATTCTCCGCGCATCCCGCCGCACTCGAACACCCAGATGGTAACTCTAATATCACGGGAGTTCCATCAAAATCGTTCACTTCAACGGTTTTTTCGTACGGTTTGATACTCTCAAGATTCGCCAAAACCAAATGACCTGCGTATTGCGATTTTTCTGATTCTTGGAGCAAAAGTGACTCTTCATCGAGGGTATCAAGGTGTTTTTTCAGTTGGGAGAGGCGCTTTTGTAAGAGAACTTTTTTTTCGTTTTTGAGTTGATCGAGTTTTGCATTGCTTCGTTGGGCGAACGTTTCGAGTAAATAAGCGCGTACATCTGCTAGCGGGTACTCTTGAGGAGTATAAGGAGGGGTAGGAATTTCCCCTAATTTTTGCCCTACACGGACACTTCGGGAGGAAATATCTTCATCGATATGGCGCAACGCTTCTAAAACGATCCCCTCTTTATCCAAGAGGATAGCATTGGTGTGTTTGCCGGTAAATTCGAGTTGTAAAATGGTGGTTTCTGATTTATAGGAGCCACTGGTACTGGCGGTAATACGGATGATTTTATCATTATTGTGGAGCGATATCGATTGGATCGTGGAACGATTGAACCGTTTGGCTAATAAAATATCAAATGGAGCCTGATACATTTTCCCACGGGTTGGAATATTCCCTATGGTAATGGCAGAATTGCCCCGCGCCATCTCGAAATTCCAGTTGTTTTCACGGTTAAAAACAACTTTTATAGAGGTATCGTTAACACGATAAACGGCTACGATCTGCGTTAATTGCTGCATATACTCAACAATCTGCTTTAAATAAGAAAATCTCATAATTTTACCTTGCCTTTAGAAAAAGAGAACTACAATAGTATTAAGATGGTCACAAGATGGTCACACTTAAAACATTAGGTAGCATTCATGACTCTATTCAATACTATTAAATCTAAATTTATCGTAAATCTGATCGCTGCTGTTGGGGCGATCTTAATCAGTGTGATTGTAGCATACTTCATTGCGGTAGGGTCAATTAAAGAAATCATGGTCAGCGATCTGAATACTGTTGCCGATGCATTGGAAAAAAATGTCAATTATATCTCTAAAATAGAACCGAAAGCATACGAAGAAGCGGAATTTAAAGAGGAGATCAAAAAGATCAAAATCGGAAAAAGCGGTTACGTCTATTTTATCAATGCGGATGGGGTTATGACAATTCATCCGAAAGACGAGGGGCAAAATAAATCGGGGCATGATTATGTGGATCATATTCGCTCCGACAAAGCGGGCGGGATTTACGAGTACGTCTCCGCGACAACAGGGCAGGATAAAATCGCCGCTTATCGTTATATTTCCGCATGGGATATGTGGGTTATTCCGGGGATTAACAAAGCAGATTATTTTGATGATCTGCAATCGAGCTTTTTTAAATGGTTTTTGCTTTTAGGGTCTATTCTGGCGGCTATACTGATCGCAATCAACTATATTTCCGGTACCAGTATCCTCCACCCGATCGAAGAACTGGATAAAGTTTCCGGTGACCTCGCACACGGGAATGGGGATTTGACCAAGCGACTTCCGATTCTGAACAAAAATGATGAGATTGGAATAGCAAGTAACTATCTCAATCAATTTATCGAAAAAATTCAAAGTACCATCAACGATACCAAGCAGATCACGTCTGCCGCTGTGGGTTCTACCGCTACGTTGAACAGCGCTGCCGCAAATCTTTCGACGCAATCAGAAAAGACGAACAGTATCGCTCAAAATACTAATGCGACCGCTGCTGAGATTGGAACGACATTGGAACAAAGTGTCAACATGGCAAAAACGACTTTGGAAAACAGCCGTTTGACTGAAACAGAACTACGCCATGTTCGTGAAATTGCTACGGCAATAACAACCGAAGTACATAAAACGACACAGATGAGCCATGAACTCAGTGAGCGCTTTGAGCAGCTCTCTTCTGATGCGGCAAGTGTCAGCGGAGTACTTAGTATTATCTCTGATATCGCCGATCAAACCAATCTTCTCGCGCTTAATGCAGCTATTGAAGCCGCACGTGCGGGTGAGCATGGAAGAGGGTTTGCGGTTGTTGCCGATGAGGTACGAAAATTGGCGGAGAGAACTCAAAAGAGTTTGACAGAAATTAACTCCACGATCTCCATCGTTATCCAATCGATATCCGATTCATCAGACATGATGAATTCCAATAGTGAGAATATCGGTCGGTTAGCTGAGAGAAGCGAAGAAATTGATTTGAAAATTGATTCGGCATCGAGTGCGTTACGTGCTAATGTTGATGCGAGTCATCAAAGTGTTCAGCAATCAGAGAACATGGCGCATAAAATCCATGAGATTATCCAGAAAGTTTCTGAGATGTCAAGTCTCTCGCAAAGTAATCAGGAAGATATTAAACAAATTTCTCAAATCACTGGGCAGCTTTATGACGCCGCTACCAGTTTGAACACACAGTTGGGTCAATTTAAGTCCTAAGTTTTTTCGCTATAATTTCTAAAATTTTTAGGGAGGATAGCGATGCGTTCACCACGCGGGTTTGGTAAGAATTATTTTTCTCTTGTCGCTATCCAAGCGTATGCTTCACAAGTACGCCTCCTCCAAAATATTACTCGTGTAGAGCTAGTTGCTCCTATTTGTCCTATTTATATCTACTCAGCTATTTCTCCTCCTAAGAGTGTCCTACTCTCATCTATTATGACTATTATTCAAGGACACTCATGTATAAACAGACCATTTCACTTGTCGCCAGCGCGACCCTTGTTGCCTCATTAGGGGCTAATACTCTTCAGCTAGAACCCATCGTAATTTCCGCTTCCAAAACTGAACAATCGCTTAAAGATATTACGACTAACGTCGATGTTATAACCTCTGATGAACTCGAAGAGAGACATATAACCTCGGTTATCGATGCACTCAAAACTCTCAGCAATATTCCGATAGCACAAAATGGAGGAATAGGGAGTCAAAGTTCCTTTTTTCTTCGCGGGTTTAGCTCTGAAAATGTTGCGGTTTTCGTTGACGGTCTTCGCTACAACGATCCGACTACGACCAAAGGGCAGGCACAGTTAGAACACCTTATGGTCAATGATATTGAACGGATTGAAATCATAAAAGGGGCGCAAAGCGGTGTATGGGGAGTGAACGCTGTTGCCGGTGTGATCAATATCATCACTAAAAAAGCAACCGAAAAATTACGCATAGGAGTGATGAGCGAATACGGCAGTTACGCTACTACCAAAGTGGGAGCGAATATGTCCCAAAAAATCAATGCGTTATCGTACTATTTTGGGGCAAATCAGATCCGATCCAACGGCTTTTCATCGGTAACGCCTAAGGGGAAAAATCCTGAGGATTATGAATCGGACGGCTATGAAAATGAGACCGTGAATGCTAAAATCAGCTATGATTTGACCTCCTCAGACACCCTGAATACTCAGCTGAATTTTATCGATGCCACGTCTCAGTACGATGCCTACGCTCAACCTAACAGTGAAGCTAACGAGATTCATCAGATCAACCGTTTGGGAAGCATCGGTTACGTTCACCGCCTGAACTCTCAAGATTTGATCAGTGCGGCGTATAGCATCTCTGTTTTCGATAAAAAAGATCCACTCGGATATACCAAAGCATTTAAAGGAACTCATAAAGAGGCGACGGTCCAAGGGAATTATCATTATGCTCCAAACTCTTTTTTTGTTATAGGGGGGAATGTGCTCCATTCCAAAGATACGATCAGTGCTAAAGAACTCGATTCCAAAGGAATTTTTCTAACTAACACAAATCGTTTGGATGGTCTAATTGTTACTGAATCGGTCCGTCATGATGTTTATGATGCGTTTGCCGATAAAACGACCGGTAAGATCGGAGCTAAATACTTTTTTAGCGATGACTTCTCTGTGAGTACAAATTACGGAACCGGCTATCGTGTCCCGTCGTTGTACGAGGTGATTAATATTAATCCCGATATTGCTGCTTTAAACGCCGAAACAACCAAAAGCTTTGATGCAACGGTAGAGTATAAATATCTAAGTTTCACTTACTATAATAATCTCGTTGACAATCTCATCGGATATGTCTCTGATCCAGTTATGTGGTGGATCGGCGGATACACACAGGTTAATGGGAAATCGCGTTTTGAAGGGTATGAACTCTCGTATAAAAATACGGTTGTCGATGATTTCGTGTTAGATCTCGGATATAATCGTCTTTGGGCAAAAAATCAAAACAATCAGGAACTCCAACGACGTGCAAAAGATACGTTCCGAAGCGCTTTGGATTATTACGGATTCTCCAAATGGCAGTTGGGGTTCAATGCCCACTACATCGGAACACGATATGATGATCTTGTCCAAACTAAACAAACAGGACGTTATACCCTATGGGGGGCAGTCGTGAATTATGATGCGACCGAGAGTCTCAGTTTCTATCTCAAAGGGGACAATTTGAGCGATAAACTTTATCAAGAAGTAGATGGATACGGGGCTTCCGGACGGAGTATCTACATTGGTCTAAACGCACGATTCTAATGAAACTCTCTTTTCGCCCTTATCTACGCTATAAATTTTTTAACGCACTCTTCATCGGTATGGTGGGGGGGTCGGTCTTTACGATCTATGTGACCCTAAGCCCCTCGACATTTTCCATCGGGGGAATACTCCTCGCACTGGGGATGATGGGGATGGCATACGTCTATCACCGATTGATGAACATCCGCACGTTTTTCCGATTTACGCTGGCGAGCGAGCTTATCATGCTCCTTATGGTGGGGTATTATTTGCTGTTTTCCACCCACATCATGAGTGCTTTGGTCATTTACGTCGCCTATCAGTTCTCTTTTATCTTCGGAGGGTATTTGGTGCGCGCCGAAACCCATTTTGCCCGCCATGCACGGGTGATGGGATGGATCGATGTTGCCAAACAGCAAGGCTCTCTCGCAGGGTTGGCTCTCTCGTACGGATTTTACAAACTCATAGAGCATTATGGAGTTACCAAAGCCTCAGAACAAGTCTATGATTTGCATTTTGTCTTGTTCGCGCTGGAATGCTTGATTATCGTTGCACTGCTTCGTGCGTTTCGGGGAAAATAGATGAAATCCATCTCTATTTTCGGAACCTCCTCCGATGCGGGGAAATCGACTCTCACGTTTGTGATCGGAAAACTCCTCCAAGAGCGGGGAATCAGCGTCGGGGTGTTTAAAGCGCAAAACGTCTCCAACAACTCTCATGTCTGCGAGGACGGGTCTGAAATCGCCATCGCTCAGTATTTTCAAGCCGAAGTATTAGGGATACCGACAAGCTACCATCTCAACCCTGTGTTGCTCAAATCGGGGCATGGCAACAGTGCATCGCTGATCGTAAAGGGGCACGTTGTTGCCGACAAAGAGGTTCGCGAGTATTACCGTGATTTGGATCTGCTTAAACCTGCTGTGGATGAGTGTTTTGAGTACCTGAGTGAACGTTATGAGTGCGTCATTTGTGAGGGGGCGGGGAGTCCCGTCGAGCTGAACCTGATGGACAAAGACCTCTCTAATATCTACATCGCCGAAAAATACGATACGAAAATCATCCTCGTCGCCGACATCGAGCGCGGAGGGGTTTTCGCTTCGATCTGGGGGGTCTATAATCTCCTCCCCCAAAAGCTGCGCGAAAACGTCATCGGAGTGATCGTGAACAAATTTCGCGGAGATCGAAGCTTGTTTGATGATGGGGTACGTATCATTGAAGAGCGTTTCGGTATTCCTGTCCTCGGTGTCCTCCCCTATACTCCGCTCAACCTTGGATTCGAAGACTCCCAAAGCCTCAAAAATTTCGTCCAAAACAAACTTAACCCCTCACAAAAAATCGGGATCATCAATTATCCCACGATGAGCAACTATAACGATTTCGAGCCGCTTATCGCCGATGAGACAATCGCAGTCGAGTTTATCACCACTAACATTGCGTTAGAAAGTTTCGATCTCGTTATCCTCCCCGGAAGCAAGCGGGTGATCGAGGATCTTCGGTGGCTCAAGCAGGTGGGACTCTTCGATGCCCTCCAAACGAGGAAAAAAGAGATACTGGGGATTTGCGGCGGGTATCAGATGATGTTTGAAACCATCATCGATGATGGGTGTGTCGAAACCTCAGAACCGAGTTGCGAAGAAGCACTCGGATTTATCGATGATGTGATCGTGTTTCAGCGGGACAAAGTACTCAAAAAAGGGAAATATGAGATCTTTGGTCGCACGATAAACGGATTTGAAATCCATCACGGAGTGAGTGAAAAATATCCCCTTTTCTACGAAAAAGAGCACATCAAAGGGACGTTTGTTCATGGATTTTTTGATGATGAAGCATTTGAAGCGTACAAGAAAAAAACGATTGATGCGTTTATGGAGACGATGCGGAGCGAAATCGATGTGGAGAGGATACTCAATGACCTATAAACAATGGTTTGATGCGCACGCTTCCAAACACCGTGCTATTATGGATAAACTCTCCGCTCTGAGCGACGACGAAGTGATAGAATATTTCCGATTTGAAAACATGGTCGAAAAAGAGAGCGATTTCTGTCCCCTCTACGTGGAGAATAAAAAATGCCACGATACCGAAGATCTCAATTGCTACCTCTGTGCCTGTCCTAATTTTCGTTTTAACGATGCGGGATTTCACAATGTGGGAGATAAAACTCTTTTCAGCACTTGCTCTATCGATTCACCCGATGGGGATCGTTTTATCACCGATACGGCAATTCATCAAAATTGTGCCGGTTGTTTAGTCCCGCACAGTGAGCTATATATTGCGAAAGTGTTTGATCGAAATTGGGGCACTATCATGAATAAATCACCTGCTGATTACAGGTAACCTCTTTACCTTGCTCTCTATTTTCCTTAGGCACACTAATTTAGGATAAAATATAGAAAAATTAAGGGGTACGGATGCGGTATACGGTTTTTTTGTTACTGTTTGCCGTAACCCTTCTAGCGGCTCCCCTTCCAATCACATTCAGTGGAAATGAAAAAATATCTTCTAATCAACTCTTTGGTGCAGTAGGACTCCGCAAGCCTTACGTGATTGAAGTGTGGGAAGATCAACCCGCTATTGAGTCTATCGCTATCTCCCAAAGTGTTTCGGCTCTGAACAGTTTTTATAGATCCAAAGGGTTTTATCATGCCCGTGTTACTGCGGAGACGAATGAACATGAGGTGATATTTAAAATTCAAGAAAATGAACCTATCCGTATTGGCAATATTCAAGTCAATAGCTTGCTGGATGTAGAGTCGGCTATTTTACTCCATGTTGACGAGTTGTTTGACCAAGAGGCATTTTCTGAATCCAAATCATTGATTAAAAAGCGCTATGGTGAAACAGGGTATTGTAATGCACAGTTCAATACCAAAGCGTGGGTCGATATCGAAACTAACCGTGCTTATCTCCTCTTTGAAGCTATCCCCGGGGAGACGTGTACATTTGGGAAAGTCAGTGTCGTATCAACTCCCAACATCGATGGGAATCTAAGTGCATCGATGCTTCGATTTGATGAGGGTGACCACTACAGTCTCGAAGCTATCCGTTTGAGCTATGAAGCACTTTATGCCCAAGAAGGGATTGCTCGTGTTGTTATCAACGATAATGAACGTAATGGGAGTGTGGTTCCTATTAGTCTTAGTATTGAAGAAGCAGATCGCCCAATCCGTTTTACTGCCGGCTTGGGATATAGTAGTGATCAGGGAGTTGCCGGACAAACAGGGCTAAAACATCGCAATTTTCTAGGTGATCTTAAAACTTTTGGAGTGGATTTTCGATATTCGCAAATTAAGCAAGAGGCTTCCGCAAGCTTTGGAGTTCCTCTCCAAAACAGGGGTCTTTTAGGGGCTGATATTGGGTATAAAAACGAAATTTTTGATGGCTATAAAACGGAGAGTACCTACCAAAAGTTGACCGCTAAATACCAGGATACACCCGCATCCGCAATGATGGGATTATTGCTCGATCAGGTTAAAACATATGAAAGTAAAGACATAGAAACGTTTCCAAACAGTAAATTGTCTCTTATTTCACCGATCGGAGAACTCAACTATGATACGAGGGATAAACCACTCGAACCGACAAAAGGGTACTGGCTTAACGCTAATATTATGGGTTCACTTTATACTCCTCAAATATCGGATGCAACCTATTTCAAAACGCTCCTTTCCGCTGCTTATATCACGAGCATTGACGAGCATGTTTTCGGCGCTAAACTCAAGTGGGGAACATTGCGGGTTTACGATGGGCAGGTTCCTTCGTCATACCATTTTTATGCGGGGGGGATGAACTCCAATCGTGCCTACACCTATCGTGATTTAGGACCTAAGAACAGCGATGGTGATCCAATAGGATTTTCATCTTTGACGGAAGGATCGTTTGAATACCGTTTTCCCGTCTATCAAGAGTTTCGAGGGGTGCTGTTTACGGATGTGACATTCGCTTCTGATAAAACTATCCCCAACTATGCCAATGACAATTATATGGGGGTAGGGGCAGGGCTTCGCTATGTTACGCCAATCGGTCCGGTAGCAATCGATTTCGGGATTGATCCAGAAAACAGTGCTCAATATGCGATTCACTTTCGGATCGGGGAACTATTTTGAAACGATTGTTTTCCCTTTCGTGGCGTAAATGGTTAAAACACCTCTTTGTAGCGGCTCATTTTTCCCTTTACAGTATGGTCCTTGTCGGTTCAGCTACTCTCTATATTGCTTTTCGTCCAGATGGTCTTGATATAGTCAATACCTATTTTCTCGAACCGCTTGGTATCCACTACAGCGATGCTGAGGGGTCGTTAATGGAGGGGTTTACGCTTCATAATGTTCGCAGTGACTCGATGCAAGCCAAAACGTTTGCCCTCAAATATAATCTTGTGAAAATGTTAGAGGGGGAGCACACCATCGATTCGATTCAGATAGACGGATTGCGTCTTCATCTGGATGATTTCATCAGTGATGAAAGCTCTATTTGGCCTTTTCCGACTTTCAAGCTTCGTGAGGTGAATATCACCAATCTCCAACTTATGAGCGCATATCCGATAGAACTGGATATACACGGGAAAAATGGAACGTATGATGGTGATAATCTCTCATTTGTATGGTTACGTGCCACGCTAAAATCTCGCTATGCGAGCGGTGCTATCAGTGGGGTTGTCTATAATAATGCCCTTAGAGGGGTTGCTGATATTTATCCTAATGAAGCAGAACTCGCCCCATACAGCGGTCGCTTCACAACCCTTCCCCGAGTTGCCAGAGTGAATATCATCGAACTTTCAGATAAAAAAGCTCTTTTGAAAACCGCTATTGCAAATTTAGATTCCAAACAAGACCCTACGCTTCATGCCAAAGGGGTAGACCTTGATTTCAAATATCTCTATGAAAATGGCTATTTTGATATTAACGCCTTTTATTTGCTGGTGCGTGGTAGTGATACAATGCAGACATCACAGCATCTTCGTTATGCTTTGGAGGGAAAAACAACGACTGAGTTTGATGGAACGATTGACTCAAAATATCCTATCCCCGCTAACAAACTGCATGGAGAGTTTAGCGATGATGTGAGTGGGTTGATCGGTACGTTGAAACTCGATGGCAGTACTCTCAGTATAGCGAGTAAGGATTATGAGAGTTACGGATGGAAACTCCGTAGTAACCAGCAAGACCTCTCTTTTATTCCGGCATTACCGGAGGCGATTCGTGAGGGTGAATTGGAGCTTGAGGGAATCGGGAATTATCGTATCAGTACGAATACTCTCAGAGGATCGATCCGTGCAGTGCACGATTATGCCCTCTTTAACGGATCATTTATGAGTGATGATCATCATCATACGCTGGATGGAAATCTCACTCTCCCTCAAAATGCACCGATGTGGAAAAATTGGAGCCATAAGCCGCCGGAACACATAACCCTTTCTCTAAACGATGAAGCAAATACTACCCGTTTGAACTTATCGGGAGAGTCCTTAGCCCTTTCGGTGGCTACACAAGGTGAAAAGATTAAAGGCTCCGGTAACTATATGGGAACTTTTTTTGATCTAAACGGAAGATTTAACTCCAAACAAAGCAGTATCGATATAGAGAGTCTCACCCCTTCTGTATTTACAACGCTTGCACAGTTGCGGCCGATAGAGCTACAAAAGGGGGAATATTATGATGCTGAAATTCGTACCAAAACCCGTATAAAATTTGGAAATACATTTACCGTCCAAAGTAATATCAAAATACCGTGGTACGCAGCTGTTTTTGATTCTAAGCATGCTTATGGGGGAACTGAAGGATGGGCTAATCTTGAGTATCAAGATGGGAATATAACGGTAGATGGATATCGTTTTGAGATAGCCGACCATCCGATTACTGCCGATAAAATATCGCATTTTCATCTAAATCCATCGGGAGAAGTGGTAATCGATGACTTTTGGATTTTTGACACATTACGTCTGAGCGGTGCAGTGAAATTTGATTTGAGCGCGAATATTAAGCTCCATTCTGATCGATTTAGCTATAAAGGGCCAGAGGGTGAAGGTCATGCTGCTGCCGATATCACGTTTGAGCGGGATTCACTGGCAAATCAAACGCTTACCGGTGGGATTAATATCCTGGATGCGACGATCACCTATTTGCCGCTCCAAGAGTTTAAAGTAATGGATAGTGATATTGTCATTGTCCAAGATGTACGTCCTCCAAGCGATGCAAAGTTCTCGATGAATCTCCATATCACGGCAAAACAGCCAATTCGGTTTAAAACCAAAGAACTGAATCTTGGGCTTGATCCCGATATCACCCTCTGGAAAGAACCGACTGAGGCAATGCAAATTTTAGGGATTGTAACCATCCCATCCGGTACGGCTACAAGTGCGGGAAAATCGTTCGATATTAAACATTCAGAGCTTTATTTTGGGGGTGATATCCCTCTTAACCCGTATCTAAATATCACTATTGCTCATGAAGTGGACTACAAAAAGATTCTAATCTATGTCACCCATACCCTCGATTCACCGATTTTTCTTTTTAACTCTGATCCGGTAATGAGTCAAAATGATATCATGAGTTATCTCCTCTTCGGAGGACCGGCTAATGCAAATTCGGGTGGTGACGGTTCAACTTCGACTGTTCGTGCCGATGCGACGAATTTTATGCTCGGAGCGGGACTAAAAGGGCTTATCAGCGGAGCAACAAAACTCCAAATCGATACCATGAACATCCTTACTACTTCTGAGGGAGGGATGGGTTTTGAAGTGGGAGCACGCCTGAACAAAGATCTCAGAGTTCTGTATAAAAACGATACCGTCTCCAGCGTCCTCGTCCAGTATTCCCTCAACCGCTGGCTCCGGCTCGATGCCGATATCCATGAACTCGGGCAAGGGATTAACGCCATTTATATTAAAGATTTCCGTGATTTTCTCCCTCACAACTTGCCGAAAAAAAAGTAAATCTTGATTTCAATCAAGATTTATTGGTAGGGATCCTTTTATACTGCTGTCATTAAAAGTAAAAAGGAATCCTATGATTTTAGAATTTATGCGAGACGATCACCGTGCGTGCGACCATCTTTATACGGAAGCGGAAAATGCGTTAAGTGCGAATGATATCGAAAAAGCAAAAGAGCTTTTTACTCTATTCTATGATGCCACTAACCACCATTTTGATATGGAAGAGCGAGAACTTTTTATCACTTTTGAAAAACGGACGGGGATGATGGGGGGACCGACACAGATGATGCGTTACGAGCATCAACAGCTTCGAAGTCTTTTGGAATCGATGAAAAGTGCATTGGCTGAAAGTCGTGATGATGATTTTTTCGGAATTGGAGAATCGATGATGATTATGTTGCAACAGCACAACATGAAAGAGGAACAGATGCTCTATCCGATGATTGATCGGACATTAGGGGATGATGGCGAGTTAATGATACAAACCCTGAAGGATATGACGCGATGATCCTCCTCGATACCCGTGAGCTTGATCACCCTATCCCTTTGGAAATGGCGGTGGATGCGTTTAAAAAACTCACAGGAGATGAGGTGATTCATATGATCCACCGACGTGAACCGATCCCCTTGTTTGAGATTATTCTCAAAAATGGCGGTCACTACAATAGTGTCATGGAACGTGACGATCTTTGGCATATCTACATTACCCGTAGCCCTGAGGTAAAATTGGAGCATATTCATGTATAACGGTCTCTCACTCGATCAAGCTCCCCCTATTTCGGTAGTGATGCGCTTCTTTCTCATGGTTCCTCTATTCGGTATCGCCCTTTCATTGTTAGTATTTCTAAATCCCGAAGCGGTATTAACCCCAAATCATCCCATCTCTCTTACGGCGATTCATTTGATGTTTTTAGGAATTATCTCCATGAGTATGCTCGGCGCATTATTTCAGATGCAGAGTGTTTTAGGGGGACGTCCTATTCAAGAACCGTTGGGTAACGCTTTTATAATTCATATTTTTTTTGTGATAGGGATACTCTCTCTTGCCGAGGCATTTATAACTCCACTCCCTGAACTCTTTGTCATAGCATCAGTATTTTTGGGAGCTTCGGTCCTCTATACCGCTAATCTCATCCTTCCTCTTCTTTTCGGTAGTATCACAAATGATACTCTGCGCGGTATGCGCATAGCACTTGTTTCTCTCTCTGTTACAGCTATTCTAGGGGTGATAATGGCGAGTGAATATGCTAACGAATCGTTTAGTACATTTCATGAAGTAATCCGTATCTCTCACTACTCTTTAGGATTAATCGGATGGGTTGCTATCCTTATCATAGCGGTAGCGTTTCAAGTGGTCGAGATGTTTTATGTTACAACGCCTTACAGTTTATGGTGTAAACGAAATGCTTTTAGGGTCATTGTCGGTTCACTTTTTTTTAAAATTATTTGGCTTTTTTTGAGCTTGCCGTTTGTTTGGATATTTGACCTGATGATAGGGGCATTATTGTTCGGATTTATTGCCACAACCCTAAAACGGCTTCATCAACGTAAACGGCGTGTTAGAGATGTGAGTATTTGGTTTTGGAATGCGGGGATTGCTTTACTCAGCATCGCCACAATATCGTATGCTATTTTTATAGGGAGTGCGAATGAGTCACTGCAGACCATGGCACTTATCTCGTTTGCTTTTTTTGCATTGGCGATTATATTGGCGATGATGGGGAAAATCGTCCCATTTTTGGTATGGTTTCATCTGAATTCCGCAGGATATATGGATGTTCCCATTATGTCAAATATTATTCCACTTCATCGGGTAAAATGGCTTTTTTGGCTTTTTGCTCTAACCTTGGTAATGGCTTTGGGTGGGATATTTTTTATCCCTTTATTTGCAGTCAGTGCCATCCTTGGAGGACTGATGTTTTCCCTTTTACTCTTTAATCTGGTGCAAGCATTAAGGATGTATCGGTATGTCAGGATTCATGGGAAACGTCTTATACAGGGGTAAAAAGTATAAGAATAAAATATTAACAATATATAAAGTTAAAATATGTTAAATAATGCTTACATATAAGATTATGTTAAGTAGGTCTTAACATTCACTACTGTAACCTTTTCGCAATACTTAAGAAAAGGTTATAAATGTTCTTTGGAAATAAACAAGCAGTTGAAGAAATAGCACCACTACATGCAAAAATTACAGAACTCGAAAGAAATAATGGCTCTTTGGAAAGCGAACTCTCCCGACTTCGTCAGGAAAATAATGAATTAAAGACGAATAACATTATGTTTGATCTTATCAGTCATCTGACGGAAAATCTGACGGCTGCTTGTCAAACTGATTTGTCTTTACTCCAAAAAGATCTTGCCGATAACGTAAGCCAGCTCGAAGAGATTGAGGTACTAAACAAAGACAACCGTGAAAACGCGGTGGGGATTAATAACGAAATCGGAGAGATCCTCGATATTCAACAACAGCTTGTGAATAATATCACTGATAACTACGGTTCTGTGGGTCAGCTTAATGACGGAGTCGGCTCTATCGGTCAAGTGATCGACTTGATCAAAGATATCTCTGATCAAACCAACCTGCTCGCTCTGAATGCCGCGATCGAAGCAGCACGTGCTGGCGAGCACGGACGAGGATTTGCCGTTGTAGCTGACGAAGTACGAAAACTTGCTGAGCGGACTCAAAAAGCGACCTCTGAAGTGGCGATGAGTGTCCAAAGCCTCAAACAAAACGCGATGGAGATTTATGAACGATCCAGCGCGATGGAATCTATATCGACGTTATCGAGCGGCAAGTTGGAACAATTCCGCGCAACATTACAAAGCTTAGGAAGTCGAACCGAAGTGATCGAAAATGATTCGACTAACATTCTATACTCGGTCTTTATGGTTTTGGTTAAACTAGACCATCTCCTCTTTAAAGCTAAAGGGTATAAAAGTGTATTTAGTTTGAAAGTGGATGAAGAGTTTGTCGATCACCATAACTGTCGTCTCGGTAAATGGGCTGAGGGTGGAAAAGGGTCTCAAATCTTCGGAAATACCCCAAGCTTTAGAAAACTCGAAGCACCACACAAAAACGTCCATGACAATATCATCGCAGCTGTTAACTGTGTGAAAGCAGGTACGTGCGCTCAAGAAGCTAAAAATGTAATGACCTATTTCAAAGATGCTGAGAACGGAAGCCATGAGGTAATTAGTACATTAAATGCGATGTTGATTGAAGAACGGGATAAAAGAAGTCATAAATAGGGGGTATGGCGGACAGCTAGAGA
>NZ_JAFLKV010000129.1 GCF_019163035.1 Sulfuricurvum sp. | reverse complement strand
TTGCCAGTACGTCTCCTTAGCAGGGAGGTGGATTCAGCCGCTTTCCTACTCGTCCAGTATTATTAAGAGGGCGTAATTATAAGCAGGTATAGATAATAAGCACCTTAAATCGGTGCTTATTGGCTTAAATTGCGGGAGAGTTTTGAGGATTTGAGATCACTTGATCCAAAAGGGCTTCTAATTGCATTGCAAGAACTTCATTAGTAGCTTTCGCTTCGGCAATTTTCTCTTTGAGTTTGACAACTAACTCGATTTTATCCATAAATTTCATGCAGACTCCTTGCAAGTATTTGCAAAAATAAAGCAAGGAGTATTCCAAATTATAATAGGGCGAGTATTTTTTCCACCATTTCGGCAGGATTGGCAGCTTTGTAGATAGGGCGTCCGACAACGATAAAGTCCACTTTTTCATTGTGCGCCACCTCTACCGTGGCAACCCGTTCCTGATCTCCCGCATCTTCGCCGAACGGACGGATGCCGGGAGTGAGAGTTACGAACGTATCAGAGGTGAGTGATTTGATCGAGGCGCTCTCATAGGCACTGCACACGACCCCATCCAATCCCGCTTCGTGAGCGTCCTGTGCGAATTGATCGGCTTTGGTCGCAATGGTCTTTCCATAGACATGGTTAAATTCACTCTCTTCGAACGAGGTGAGGGCAGTCACCGCGAGGACGAGCGGGCGATTTTCATACGGTTCGAGCCGTTTCATTACTTCGCGCATCGCTTTACGCCCTGCTGATGCGTGGACGTTGAACATATCGACACCCAGTCCCATGATCGATTCGGCGGCATCCGCCATCGTGTTGGGGATGTCGTAGAGTTTGAGGTCTAAAAAGATTTTAAAATCGGGGTTGATAGCTTTGATAGCATCGATAAAAGGTTTGCCATCTCGTATGTAGGAGCGTAAACCTACTTTTAGCCAGATCGGATACTCTTCGATTTTTTCGATGAGGGCTAAATTCTCTTCTTGACTCGGGAGATCGAGGGCGACGCAAAGTTGCATGGTGAACCTTTGGAGTGTGATACCAAAAGTATAACGAAGCTTAAATTTATTGCTCATTATTTTTGTATTAATAATTCATTGTGTAAAACACCATACAATAAAGGAAATAATAACCCAAAGGATTGACGATGAAAAAGAGTTTATTCGCAACAGTTATGGCGACTTTAATGATCGGTTCTAGCTGTGTCTCCGCAGCGGTCTATAAAGTTGACCCCTCTCATTCGACGGTTGGATTTAAAGTTAAACACATGATGATCAGTACTGTAACGGGAAAATTCGGTAATTTCAGCGGTACGTATGATTTGGATAAAGGGGTATTCAAATCCCTCAGCGGCGCTATCAAAGCCGACTCTATCGATACGGGGATTGTAAAGCGGGATGATCATCTGCGCAGTGCCGACTTTTTTGATGTCGCTAAATTCGGGGATATAACCTTTGTGATGAGCAGTGCTACTAAATCTAAAATGACAGGTAACCTAACCATTCACGGCATCACCAAAAAAGTGGTGTTGGATGTTGATATGGGTGGTGTGGTCGAAGATCCGTGGGGTAATCAACGTTCGGGCTTCGTACTTAATGGTAAAATTAACCGTAAAGACTTCGGTTTGAACTGGAACAAAGCGATCGAAGCGGGCGGCGTTGTCGTCGGCGATGAAGTAAAAATGGTTGTAGAGATCGAAGGGATCGCGGAGTAATTAGAACGTTTTAATAAATCCGTCCCGTTTGGGGCGGAACCCGCTGAGATCATCAATAGAAATTCCTCTTTGTTTTCCCCACACTAAAATACTTTGACATTTGTGCATTTTGGCATAGTCACACAGATAATCGACCATTTCACCGCTGAGATTCTCACATCCGATGTAGGTGACGAAATCATCCACGATCAAATGTCGACCCAACTCCAAATTTTCCCGTATACTCACCCCTGCATAGACCTGTAACTCTCCTCGCTGATAGGCACCGATGGGGCGATAGTCTTTGGGGTATTGTGAGGTGATGAACGCATCGAACACTTCGGAGGTGAGTTCCGTGCGTAGCGTTGTGAGGAGGGCAAACCCCTCAACCAGCTCGGACGGTGAAAGTTCCCGAAATTGCACTTAATTACCTAGAGCGCTGAGTTGAGCAGTGATTTTAGAAATTTTATCTTCGGCATCGGCAAGACCGTTGCGGTTTTCAGCAATAACGGCTTCAGGTGCATTGGCGACAAAACGCTCGTTTGAGAGCATTCCGCGTAGTTTATCTACCTCTTTTTGGAGCTTTTCGCGCTGTTTGGTGAGTCGGTCGATGATCGGGCTGAGATCAATCGCATCGGTCGGGAGATAGACTTCGACACTATCTCCGATGTCACTGATTGCATTATCGACTTTAGACTCGGTAAAGTGGAGTGTTTCAACTCGCCCCAAACGGATGATAAATGGTTCCATCATAGAATGATTTCCGCCGCATTTGAGGTAGGCGAGATCGATTTTTTGGTTGCCGAGATCGACGAGGGTTTTAGCACGGCGGATCGTGACGATAGCATCCATAATGATCGCGAACTCTGCCTCGATAGCTTCATCCGTTTGTGTATTTTCAGGGTATGCCATAATCATGATGGAGTTACCCTCTTCGAGGGATGTTCCTGAGAGCTCATGATAGAGGTATTCGGTGATGAACGGCATAAACGGGTGGAGAAGTTTCATCGACTCTTTGAAGATACTTCCCAGCTCATCTACGCTCTCTTTGGACGCTTTGCCCAGCTCAATACCCCAGTCGCAGAACTCATTCCACAAGAAGCGATAGAGTACCGTAGCCGCATCATTAAAGCGGTATTCGTCCAAGAATGCTCTTGTCTCAGCGGTCGCACGATGGAAACGCGAGAGCATATAACGACCCAACGGAGTGGTGATCTCTTGATCCGTCAAATCTTTGAATGTCGGAACATTCATTTGGAGGAATTTGGAAGCGTTAAAGAGTTTATTGGTAAAGTTACGGCTTTGTTCCAATCGGTCGTTACTGAGGCGGATATCACGTCCTTGAGCCGCAAGGACAGCCAACGTAAAGCGGAGTGCATCGGCACTGTATTTTTCAACCATGTCGAGTGGATCGATAACGTTTCCTTTGGATTTGGACATTTTTTGACCGTTTTCATCGCGCACCAATGCGTGGAGATAGATGTGATTAAATGGCAATTCGCCTGTAAAACTCTCCCCCATCATCATCATACGGGCTACCCAAAAGAAGAGGATGTCAAATCCCGTAATAAGGAGGGTATTCGGATAAAAGCGCGCCATATCTTCGCTTTGGAAGAGTTGATCTTGAGTAGTATCACCGTTCCCCCATCCCAGCGTCGAGAACGGCCAGAGTGCAGAACTAAACCACGTATCGAGAACGTCAGGGTCTTGGGTGAAGTTTTTACTTGCACAATGAGGGCATGAAGACGGGACTTCTTCTAAACTTGCCCACTCATGATTACAATCATCGCAGTAAAACACAGGGATACGGTGTCCCCACCACAGTTGGCGAGAGATACACCAGTCGCGAAGTTCTCCCATCCATGCGTTGTAACTGTTAATCCAGTGCGGAGGGAAAAACTGAGTTAGCCCCTCATTGGTTTTATCGATAGAACCGCGCGCTACCTCTTTGCGGACAAACCACTGTTTGGAGATATAGGGCTCTACGATATTTTTACAGCGGTAACAATGACCTACTTGGTGGGTGTGTTCTTCGATTTTCTCGATAAATCCAGCCTCTTCTAGACGTTTGACGATGACTGCACGGGCTTCGAGACGCTCTAACCCTTCGAACTCGCCTGCGTGGTGATTCAACATCCCTTTTTCATCGAATACGGTGATGAATTCGAGATCGTGACGTTTGCCCACTTCGTAGTCGTTCGTGTCATGCGCTGGGGTGACTTTAACGACACCCGTTCCGAAATCACGATCAACATGGCTATCGGCGATGATTTTGATGTCGCGGCTGATGAGGGGGAGGGTGACACTTTGTCCGATGAGGTGGAGGTAACGCTCATCATCGGGGTGTACCATGATCGCGGTATCGCCGAAATAGGTCTCTGGACGAGTCGTAGCAACAACGATATGACCGCTTCCATCGGAGAACGGATAGCGCATGTGGTAGAAGTTCCCTTGGTGCTCTTCGTGCTCTACCTCGATATCGCTGAGTGCACCGTCATGGGTACACCAGTTGACCATATAGTTACCGCGAATGATGAGGTTTTGGTTATAAAGATGGACAAATGCCTCTTTGACGGAAGATTTTAGCCCCTCATCCATCGTAAAGCGCTCACGGCTCCATGCGGGAGAGACACCGAGTTTACGGAGTTGTCCCACCATGATTCCGCCACTCTCCTCTTTCCATGCCCACACGCGCTCTAAAAATGCATCGCGACCGAGTTCCTCTTTGGTTTTACCCTCGGCGAGAAGCTGTTTTTCTACGACGTTTTGCGTCGCGATCCCCGCATGGTCAGTTCCCGGTTGCCAGAGGGTCATGTAGCCGTCCATCCGTTTGTAGCGGACGATGATATCTTGGAGGGTAAAGGTGAGGGCGTGTCCGATATGAAGCCGTCCAGTAACGTTCGGTGGAGGCATCATAATGGCAAAATGTTTATCCTGTTTTGCGATTGATTTATTGCCGTCGATTTCGAAAAGCCCGCGATTTTCCCAGATAGGATAATAGTTCTCTTCAATATTTTTGGGATCGTAGTGTGTAGCGGACATAAATAGACCTTGATTGGAAAATATGGGCGAATTATATCAAATTTTTGAGGAACGGTAATTGCTTAAATTCTTGACATTATTGTTTTACCAAAAGTACAGAAAATTATTCATTGTAAAGTAACAAAATAAATAAAAAAATGTTATTTATAATTAATATGTAGTATAATGGTTTTGCTAAAAAAGCAGAAACATCTTGATTAAAGGAAATGAAATGCAATACGAAGTTAAATCAACGATATTAGGATTTGATCAAGTAACAAAAGTAGAGTTGAGCGAAATCGATGAGATGTTTGCTACTCTTAAAAGTTGTGACGGTAGTAATATCAGTTTCACGGTCGTAAATCCGTATCTTTTACGTGAATACTCTTTTGATCTCACATCTGAAATCAGAGGTTTACTCAACATTAACGAAGATTCAAAGGTAGTGGTATATAATATCGCCGTTATTCAAGACCCGCTCGATGAATCGTGCATCAACTTCCTAGCTCCGCTTATTTTTAATCAAGACAACGCGACTATGGTACAAACGGTATTAGATGCAAAAGATCATCCCGGTCTCGGTTTAGCTGAACCGATCAAAAAATTTAAAGCATAATCTAGCCTCTTTTTATGGGGGCTTCAAGGAGCCTCTTGCCACTCTCCCGTCTCAACGATCAGCAATACACTGCCGCAACTGCTCCCTATGGACATAATCTTATTATCGCATCGGCCGGTACGGGGAAAACCTCGACGATTGTGGGACGTATCGCCTATCTGATCTCTCAAAACGTGAAACCCGAAGAGATATTGCTTCTCACCTTTACTAACAAAGCGGCGCAGGAGATGGTGGAGAGGGTAGCGGCGTTTTTCGGTCGTGAAATCGCCTCCAAAATCGATGCTGGGACATTTCATGCAGTGAGCTACCGATGGCTCAAACGCAAAGAGGGAAAAGTAGTTTTGAAACAACCGCGTGAACTTAAAACCCTTTTTCGCAGTGTGTATGAAAAACGGACATTTAGTCATATCGATTGCGCGACTTCGGCATATGGGGCAAACTATCTCTATGATGTTTATTCTTTTTATCAAAATACGGAATTGAGTGTCAATTTTGAAGAGTGGATATTGACCCGTCAGGATGAACACGCGGTTTATGCCGCCATTTATGCCGATATCATCGATGAGTTTGAAGCGCTCAAAAAAGAGTACGGCTTCGTCAACTTCAATGATTTGCTTCTACACATGCGCGATCTCGCACGTGAGAGCGATTTGGGGTACAAAGAGGTATTGATTGACGAATACCAAGATACCAATGCCCTTCAGGGGACATTGATCAATGCTATGCGTCCACCATCGCTCTTTTGTGTAGGAGATTATGATCAGAGTATTTATGCCTTTAACGGCGCCGATATTTCTATCATAGGTTCGTTTACGACCAATTTTCCTGATGCTGAGGTTTATACCCTCAACAAAAATTATCGCTCAACCATCCCGATCCTCTCGCTTGCCAATACTGTCATCGCCTATAATGAGCGGATCTATCCTAAGGCACTTGAAGTGACGCGTAATCACGAAGCCCAAAGCCCTTCGCTTCTGATTTATGATGAATTGTTTGATCAGTATCACGGGATTGCTCAAAAAATCGGTGATTCTTCTACTAATCGAGAAGAAATCGCAGTTATCTTTCGTAACAACGCTTCGGCGGACGGTATCGAAGCAACCTTGCGTGAAATGGGAATAGCATGTCGTAGACGCGGCGGAACCAGCTTTTTTGACTCCAAAGAGATAAAAGCGCTTTTAGATATGTACACGTTACTCGTCAATGAATCGGATATGATGGCATTTATCCATCTGTTTGATTATGCCAAAGGGGTAGGGAGTGCTATCGCAAAAGAACTTTTTGTTGCACTTCAAAAGTTAGGTCGTGGTTCATTTTTGCGAGGATTGTATTCTCCTGATTCTGAAGTTTCTAATCCATTTGAAAAACGGCGTTTGAATCATCAGTTGGGACTGTTTGATGATTATGCGGAATTAGGAAGTGCCGGGCGGTTTGCAAAACTCGGATTTGATCCCAATTTTATGGGGAATCCGATTTTAAAGCATGCTAAACTTTCCAAAGACTCAGCTACTTTTTTACACGATTTATTTACCCTTTTTCGTCAATTACGCGATATTAAAGAGCCAAAGGCAGCTGTTCAAAAAATAGCCCTTTCGGCATTGTATGGGCATGTTGTTGAGATGCTCTCAACCAGACGCGCAATGACAGAAAATGGCTCAATCGATGAACGTGCAAAAATCGAGTCACAGGAACGAATTCGTCGAAAATGTACCTTACTATTTGAACTATCACGTCCTTATAAAGATCATGAACGCTTTTTAAATGCGATGGTTTTAGGTTCTCAGGATTTGACACAAGGAGAGGGGGTTCATCTGCTCAGTATCCATGCTTCTAAGGGATTGGAATATCAGGAAGTATATGTGATCGATTTGATGGACGGGCGGTTTCCAAACCGTAAACTGATGAGTCGAAGTGGAAGTATCGAAGAAGAACGTCGGCTTTTTTACGTGTCAGTGACACGGGCAAAAGATCGACTCTTTTTGAGCTATGCGAAGTATGATAAGATTAAAAAAACCAACTTTGTCCCCTCTCAATTTTTATTTGAGGCAGGGTTGATTCCGAAAGATGAACTCTACACCGCTTTAGTTGCTAAAGAGACAAACGAGTAACTTAACGGCCGTTTACGGCGGCTCCCATGTTCCACATAGGTAAGAAAATACCCAATGCCAATAGTACAACCATACACGCAATGAGTAATAGCATGATAGGCTCAATCGCTTCGGAAAGACCGTCAATGATTGCATCGAAGCGCATTTTATAGTACTCCATGACTTTTTGCATCATCGCATCGAGTTGTCCACTTGATTCCCCTGCCGAGATCATTTGTATGATCATGTTTTCGAATAAACCGGTTTCTTGAAGCCCATTATGGAGAGTTCCCCCCTTTTCAACGGTTTGACGTACAGTCATAAGCTTCTCTTGGAGAGGGAGTGAATCGATCATAGCAATGGATGTCTCTAGCGCTTCGGCAATCGGAATACCTGCACGAACCAGTTCCGAAAAAACAAGGGTGAAGCGGCTCAGAGTTGCAAACATAATAATATTTTTGATGAGATAGGTTTTAAGCAAAAATTGGTGCCATTTATATCTAAATTCTCGACTGTGATTAAGCATATACTTAAATGAAAAAATGAAGATAAAAATACCGATTAATACATAAAGTCCATATGTATTAAATAAATGCTCTAAAAAGAGGAGAATTTTCGTAGGCATGGGTAGCTCAGCATGAAGTTGTTCAAAGATAGCTTTAAATTGGGGAACAACATAGGAGATGAGAACAGTAAAGGCAATTGCCATAGCGATCATTACGTTTCTAGGATATGCCATTGCTTTTTTAAATTTAATGATATTACGACGAATTTCTTCCAGCATATCAGCCAGTTTATGGAGAGCTTCTGCCATATTACCGGTTTTTTCTCCGAGTTCAATCATTGCCAAGGAGAGATTTCCGAGTTCGTAACTGAATTTATGGGCGGATTGAGAGAGGCTGTGTCCGGCATTGATATCTTCGGCAATTGTCCCTAAAACGGTCTGCAATGTTTTGTCGGTTGTTGCTTCTGCAATCTCTTTTAGGGAATCGTGTATTGAAATACCCGCATTGGTCATAACAGCGAGTTGTCTAATGGCAGCGATGAGAGAATCTTGTTTTAGTTTACGTTTTTGTATATTTGAAAAAAGATTATCTTTGAAGCGTCGAAATTGATCTTCAAGTGGAGGAACAGTTTCTGATATCTTTAAAACCATCCCTGAAAATTTTATTTTGGCTAAATAGTGAGCCTCTTTTTTATTTTCTGCGTAAAAACCTTGGTCTGTCTTTTTCCCTTTAGTGAGGATTGTCGCTATAAAATATTTCATCCTTTTGCCACCCTTAGTATTTCATCTAATGTTGTTATCCCCTGAACCGCTTTGGCCATTCCATTTTCAAACATTCCTATGAACCCTTCCTCTTTTGCCTGCTTGAGAAGATCATCTTTGGATGCACTTCGGGCAATCATACTGGAGAGTTCTTCGGTAATAGGGAGAACTTCACATATCATTTCTCGTCCCATGTATCCTGAACCGTTACACTCTTTGCAACCGGTTCCTGCGTAAAAAACGGTGTGAGGTGGGATCATGGAACTGTATTCTTGAAGTAGGGTTTGAGGAATATCAATTTCTGTTTTACAATGCTTACAAATTTGACGTACAAGCCGCTGGGCTTGTATGGCCACAAGTGCACCGCTGATAAGATAGGGCTCGATACCCATGTCCGACATACGGGGAATAGCACTGATTGCGTCATTGGTATGGAGTGTCGAAATAACCAAGTGACCAGTAAGTGCCGCTTTAATGGCGATTTCAAGTGTTTCATGATCACGAATCTCACCGATCATGATTTTATCGGGATCTTGACGGAGGATAGAACGGAGCGCATCAGCAAAGGAGAGCCCCACTTTCGGGTTTACTTGAACCTGTTGAATCAGATTCATCCGATATTCAACTGGGTCTTCAACGGTAATAACTTTATCTTCGACGTTACGTAGCTCATTGAGGGCGCCGTAAAGAGTTGTTGTTTTACCACTACCGGTAGGACCGGTAACCAAAATGATCCCAAACGGTGATTGAAGACCTTTTATCAGTTTTTGATAGCTCTCAGTATCCATACCGGAGTCTTCGAGTTTTACGAGAGCTTTTGTTTTATCTAAAATACGCATAACGATTGATTCTCCGTAAATTATCGGGAGGGTAGAGAGACGAAAGTCAAACTCCGCATCCATGACAATTGCTGAAAAGCGACCGTCTTGAGGTTTACGGCGTTCAGCGATATCTAGATTGGCTAACAGTTTGATACGTGAAGCTAGTGGAGGATAGATATCTCGGTCAAAAATAAAAACTTCAGTTAATTTACCGTCAATGCGTCCTCGAACAACACAGTTTCTCTCTGTCGGTTCTATATGAATATCACTTGCACGCCCCTTAATACAGGCTTTGAGGATTACATCGATAAGTTGTAAGATTGAGGAAGCCTCTTGTTGCTCTTCAATGGTACCTATATTACGTAGCTCGTTACGAATATTGGTGACGAGTTCTTTAACACTATCTTTGAGCTCCATTTTAAATAGATACGCTTGAATTTGTTTTTCAGTAGCAACGGCAATCTTAACCGATTTACGTGGAAAAAGGCGTTGAATAGATTCTTGTGCTTCAAGATTAAGGGGATCAGCAAATGCGACAACAACGTACATATCGTCTTGTGAAATAGGGAGAGCATTGTACCGTTTTAATTGGGCAGTCGGTATTTTTTCAATCAGGCGGTAATCCATATCAATTGAGTCGAGATCTATAAAAGGGACTTCAATGACTTCAGCTAAATGTATTAAGATTGACGTTTCGTCTAAAAAATGGTAATTTTTAATAATTGAGAGTTCATAGCGACCAAGTCGAATTTGTTCAACGATAAAACGTTTGATAAAATTAAGTGAGATTGCACCTACTTTGGTAAGTGTTTCTAAAACAGTATCATCTTGAACGCCTCTGGAAGTAAGACGATCAATTTGTTGTTGAGAGATATGGCGCTTTTCTAATAAATCATGCGTAATGCGATCCATAACCTCTATCCTTTTTTAGTATACATGATGAAAAGTCAATATTTTATCATAGTATTCATCGATCGCTATGCTTTTTCGCCCATTTATCTCTGTGGTAGTGTAGAGTTTATAGCTTGAATGAGTATCGGATGGGTCTTTGAATTCTTTAACAAATTGATTGGATTGTGGATCCTTGAGATACCAATCAAAAACTTTTGAAAGTAAATGGGAACTGGTTGGAAATTTGAGACTTTGAAGAGGTTTATTATCATATAAAGATTGCATCAAAAGTTTTTTTTGCATCACAATAACTGAAAAATAAGAACTATTGGCGCGAGCTTCTTTGGTTTGATTAAGAACCATAATAGGTCCCGCTAACCGATCGATAACATCAGCTTTAAGACATGAAAAGGCATACAATGAGATATATGCTTCATCGCTTAGGTGATATTGAAATCCTTGTTTTCCAAGATCACACGCTTGAAGATAATTTCTTTGTTGATAGAGCTCAAACAGATGTTGCTTGGAATCGGCAGATAATAGGTCTGTTAAAAATATTAGTATCAAAAGTAAAAATTTCATTTAAATGTTCCTCGTTCAATAGAATCAAGTAAAGAACGTGCTGATTCAGAATTTGATTCAGAAATATAGAACCTCAATGTTTTTTTAGCCTGCTCTACATTACCGAGCTTGACGAGTGATTTGGAAAATATAATCCAACTTTCATCGATTTTGTTATTGATTGAGTTAATTTTTAATGCAAAATTATAGGCTTCACTGTAATTTCCATGATCATAATGATAACGGGCAATAAATAACCCGAGACTTGGATTGGAAGAATCTTTGAATCGGCGTTCAACACTTTCAATATCAAGTTTTGATTCGTTGCGATTAAGCGAAGGTGATTTATCACTCGGAGGTATAGAAACTATAGGAGGAGATTTAAGAGGAGTTTTTAGTGAAGATGTATCAGGAAGGTTTAAAACTTTCGGTATTGGGACTTCTTGTTGTATAGGTTTGGTTGTTTGAATCGTTGAACTAAGGGGTCTTTTAGTTTCAAGTACTGACGTTTGAAATGTTTGTACAAAATCCATAGAAGGTTCGAGAACGGTAGGAGATTCTTCGACAATTGGTTTTATTTCCGGAGCTTTTTTGGAAACAGTGGAAAAAAAGCGATCTGTTTTTAGAGGTGATTTTGGTTTATCTGAATCCATCCAAATGTAGGGTAGCGCTATAAGAAGAACAGCCCCTACAGATGCAAAAGCAATATGCGGAGCATACGATTTTATTTTATACTTGAGCCAACGGCGCTCTAAATTTCGGATATCAAGCACGGATAAGTCCTGTGTGAATAGCTGCCATTTCAATCCATTTTAATTTAAGAGCATTGTATTTAATGAGAGTCGGATTATTTTCTTCGTACCAATAATAGAGGCTAAAAAGTGAAAAAAGAAGTTTGTTGGTCTCTCGATAGTTCCCCTTGGTTAATGCGGTGATCAGTTTCATGTTTTTGTCGTTAAACATATTGGCAACATCAAAACAGTTGGCTTTTAAGAGTTTTTTTTGAATGTATACTTTTAGCTCCTCAGCAGTGGCATTTTGAAGCTCTATACTTTCCCAAATTCGAGTTTGAAAGTGCTCTTTAGCGATAATATCCTCTTTATCCGTCTTATGGAGAGTAATTACAAACTTAATAGCACGTGCGTCGGAAATAAGTCGAATTTTCTCCATAAGGGATCCACTGTAAAGTTGTGCTTCATCTAAAAGGACAATAGGTACATCTGCGTATGCTACCGCTTCTGCAATTTCTAAAAAACGGGTTAGTGTCATCACTTCTCGCGGAGAGTGACCAAATATTCTTTGAGCTAAAACACGGAGAAAATCATCTTCATCCACAATAGGAATATCAAACATCAACACTTTTTGGTGTTTAGAAAGATCATGATGCAGTTTATGAAGCAACATGCTTTTTCCGGTTCCAGGTCTACCGAATAAAAGGATCATTTTGAGAGGTTTTTGTACCGAATTTTTGAGCGATTGGTACATATGAGAGACACTATCAATTTGGACGTAATCACGTGGGTTGACTACATCCAAAAAGAGATCACGTGGTTTCGAGAAAAGGGAGCACTCCATCCGTTATTTAGTGTCCTCTGTTTTAGCTTCTTCTTCAATTTGTTTTCCAAGACGGGTATACCCCAAATCACCTAGGCTTAGGGAGTCATTTTCTTTTTTGATTATATGCGGTTCAATAATCATAACAATCTCTTCAGTCTTTTTACTCATTCCCTCACGTTTGAAAAGGTATCCTAAGACAGGGATATCTCCGAGTAATGGAACCTTATTAGTGTCATTAATATTTTTAGTATTAATAAGACCCCCTAAAATAACACGGCTTCCATCTTTGACACTGATGACGGAAGACATTTGACGGCGACTTAGGTCAGGTGGCATAGTTCTTTTTGCATTGTCAGTTGAAACATCACTGGCGGTTTCTGAAATAGAGGGGTTGACTCGAAGGGTTATACTTCCATCATTGGAAATTTCGGGGGTAATATCGAGAAGAACACCCGAAAAAACAGAACTGACGACTTCATTGCTTGCCGTTGTAGTAGAAGCGGCAGTGGTAGAAGTCGAGCTAGTGGTTTTATAAAATAGCTCTGTTCCTGCTGTTATAAGTGCTGGTTGGTTATTAAGAGTCAAAATTTTTGGGTTTGAGATAGAGTAGACATCCCCTTGCGTTTTTAAAAACTTAACAAGCTCATTGATACTTCCTTTTGCCCCTAATCTAAATACGCTTGCTCCTCCACTTCGTCCATTAGGTAAGTTGAACTCTGTCATTGCTGTACCAGTATTTAGATTAGTAGATGTGTATTTTGTTATATCTTTAGTGTTTTGATAGTCAAACGTTAAGTCAATATTTTGTAAAGCATAAAGTTGTGACCAATCAATACCTGTAGAAGAAGCATCAGAAAAAACAACACTGTACATTTTTACATCGATGAGGACTTGAGTTTGCATTTTTTTCTGTAAATCTTCCAAATACGTGTCTAACCGTTTTAATTGAGAGTTAGTTGCAGTAACGGTGACTAATCCGGCATTTTTATTAATCATTGGGATTTTAGCTGTATATCCATCTTCCGGTCGGTTAAGGACACTTTCTAACTCTTTATCCAGTGTTTCCCAAAACTGAACTTCATCACTTGAAGTAATATTGATACCGGATTCAGATGAAGCGCCTCCGCCAGATGAACTACTTGTAGACGCAGTAGACCCAGTAGATGTACTAGTATTGGAACTGAGTGTAATATTAGCACTTCCTTTACCTATGCGTTGTGAAATGATATAATCAATATTATAAGTTTTTGTAGTTATATAGGAAATTTTGAGGACGTTGTTTTGCAATGTGTATTGGAGGTTGTTTTCTTTAATAATCAGATCTAACACTTCATTAATCGTCAGGTTTTTTAGAAATGTTTTATTCATTTGTTTTGAGAGAATCTTTTCTGCTTCAGCATCGGCAACGATTAGACTCATCCCGCATTCATCGCTAATTTGATCAACAAACTCTCCGACACTTGTCCCTTTGACTGATGAGATATTGAAAAGCTCATAAGTACAGTCTGCCTGTAAAGTAGGTGCTAAGAGGGCAGCCGTGGCAACGGATAACATAAACGCTCGCGCATGGTGTTTAATTACAGATGTCATGATACTTTCCTATTTCGTGATGATTTTAATATTACTATTTTGTTTGGTTAAAAACAAAATGAGTTTTTGATCTTTTTTACCGGTTAATAAAACGGAATTCGGTTTAATTTCTGCAAGGGTAAAAGTACGGATACTATCTCCTGCTTTGTACCATTTACCATTAATTAGTACCGATTTATTCATAATAGCAAGAAGTCGCAACGGTTCTTCAACTATTTTCGGTTGAGATAAAATGCCCAGTTTTGGTGGGGAAAGAAGACCGGAAGCTGATTTTAGAGTTGAAACGCTATTTTTCATTTTCATCGGATCACGCAATGAATTGATAAACCCATCAGCTACACCAACACGGGTTGGGAGAATGGCAAGAATTTGTTCATCCACCCATGCTAATTCTTTATCTTCATTTGGTTGAGTTGTAGTAACACTAACCGTAGGTGAGGTAACTACTGGAACAGCTGCATAAAGTGCTACTGTGCTTAAAAATGATATAAGGATGTAATGTTTCATTGTCGTACAATCCCCCATACGGAGATATTTAAATCCCCTTTGAGTTTTTCATCAGCCGTTATATGTAAATCGTGCAAATCGACAACCAATTGGCTCTGTTCAAGTGCATTGATAAATTTTAGAGTATTTTTATAAGGTCCTTCAGAAGTGATGGTAATATCCAAAACATGTCCAAAAGAACTGTTGTCAGTTTGCAAGGTATTGCCAAATTTTGCTAATTTTACTTTATGCTCACGTGCAAAACGAGAAATGGAATCAAGATATGATCCCCAAACTTTTTCGTCATAGTACAACGAAGAGATTTGTTCTAATTGCTCTTTTATATAGGCGTTGTATTGGATATAAAGCACATGTTGGCGTTCCAATTCAACCGTTTCACGCTCAAGTTGAGTAATTCGCTCAGGTGGATTGGTTATAAGATATTGTTTATCGACATTTAAATCAGTTTCAACACGGACTGCTTTTTCGTGAGAAACTTTGAAACTAGCTTCTGAACTTTCCCAAAATAATAGATATGAAAAAGCAAATAATGAGGCAAAAATAATTATGAATAACATCATTTTATCACGATCACTTTTATGTGAGAGTGATTGATCTAAAGTGTAAAGGTAGTCTTCTATTTGTAGTTTCATTTGATTACCGCCTTGAGTTCACTAAGGTAGGATTTTTGCTCTTCATTATACGAAATGAGATCAAGATTAAAATTATATTGATCCCGTTTAATATCCGTTAAATGTTTGAGTAAGGCTGTAATATCTTGGGTACTAGATGAAGTCAATCCAAAGGTAAATGTTTTGGTATTATTGAGATCTTCAGTATATTCGATTGTTTTAAGTTGGACACGATATTGATTAAAGCTGCGGGTAAAATCAGACATGATTTTTGCTTTCATAGGGTAGTCGACTTTTTTCTCATGCACTTGAACTAATGTGTCTTGTTTTTGTTTGTAGGCTGTTTTTTGCTCATCAAGAAGTTTTTGTGCAGCATTTTTATTGGCTACTTTTAAATTAATAGTTGCTTCACGAGTCATTTTCTCAATATGAACTGTCTCATATTCTTTGGTCAATACGGCATGGTGGAACTCTTCAACATAAGAAAGACCCCAATAAATACCGGGATAAAGTAGTGCTGCAGCTAAAGCGGCAGCTGTAACTAAAATAAGTTTTCCACTGTCACGTTTTGCAAAAGGAGGGGGACGATGAAAAATGGTAAAGTTACATTCATAACGCTCATCAACCTCAAGTCTTCCATATAGGTGCATCAATTGATGAATTTGGTCTACTCGCTCACCATTGGTATTGAACCCGTAATCAAAATCAAATGGGAGGGTTTTAATCCCTAAGTAGGTTTGTGCGTACTCATCAAGTCCAAGAACTTTACCTGCTCCTGTCCCGATATAGATTTCATCAAATTTTTTGATATCATATGCTCTCTTTGCATAAGTGATAACGTCACTAATATGGAGGAAAATTTCACCGAAAAGTTTTATAAGATTTTTTTGATAGTCCGGGTAAGAGGTATTCAGCCCCTCTTCTCCCAACATGGTTTCAAAAGAAATAAGATCTATTTGTTCGCCTAAAAGTTCACAAAAACGTTCATGCATATGTTTGAGTGAAAATTTTAGTGATTTTGCATAAATAAACTCTTGCTCATTGTAGATACAAAAAAACGCGTCATTTTCTTGGAAGTAAATAAAACAGTGAACATCCGATGTTTCAATGAGGTCTTTTACGTATAATGATTTCAGTAAAAGCGGTACGGGGACAATTTGATCAATATATTTGATAGTATCGACAACTTGAGTATACTCTTGTTCTAGGGTTAAGGGATCGACAACGAATACATGAAAGAAACGGTCTGACTCTGTACTTCTATTAATAGCTTCAATGTATTTGATATGGTATTCGATGGCCATATCCAATGCAAGCTCTTCATAAACTTTGTTTTCCAGTGCATCATAAATATCATCATCGGGTATGTTTTTACTGATTCCGATTAAGGTTGAAATAAACCCTTTGGTATTTAAAAAAGAGATGGTGTACTGTTCTTTTGAAAATGAAGGAGAAGATGTTTTAGATACGGTATTAAATGTTCCACCGTAGTAATCGCCTTTGTAAGGGTTCGCTGATACGATGGTTGAATAGGTTTGCTGTTTGCTTTTACTCATCCTCTATCCTATTTAAAATGTACGAGAACCATTCCACAGAAATGGTTTTGTTTGTATAACTCAATTCGATAACTCTTGTTAGAGGTATCAATAGAGTATTTTGAGTCTAAATCATTCAATCCTACACGGATATTAGCCTCATCTTTTATACCTTTATAGGTAAAACCGATGATATTGATTCGTCTATTCGTGTCTTTATTAATAACCTTAAAATCGGCAGTTGCAAAAAAATCTGTAGCTATAGGGATTTCCTTCGCTTCTCCATCAACAATAATGCTGACAGAACCAGAACAAGATTCTTTTATATGGTAACTAGGGGTAAGAGAGCTTATCTTTTGGTTACCAATAAAAATATCATACTGCCCATCCTTTTTTTGGACACTTCCTAGCGGATGGGTAAATTTAAACTCGTTTCCTTCTGATTGTAGCGGAATGAAACTTAAACTGTTTTTTAAATTCTTTAAATTTAAGTAAAAACCGTTGTTAATAGTTAATTCTTCATAAGTATTTAGTAATTCGTGGATGGTATCTGGAGTTAAGTCAAAAGAACGCTTATATTTAATTCCCATCAATTTCATATAGCATTCAATAGCGTGAAGTTGATAAAAAACTTTATGAGGTAGAGTCGGAAGATTTTTACTGGTCTCGATTGCAAAGGCTGGTTTATTGTGTGATACAGAAAAAAAAGTCAATGAATGTTTCATTGTTTCATCATCAAAACGGGTATTTGTGTTCCGAATATCAAAAAAATGGTGATCCGCTATTAAAGCATTATTCAGTTCAAGATTTACTTTGGATGCAATTTCATTTAAGTTTCCAAACGGGTGTTCAGTATCGAGAGAACCTTGATCAATAACACAGGTTTGTCCCCATGCATTGGGATTAAATATAGTATTGAGGTGTTCTTTTCGATAAAATCCATGTCCATCATGAAGATTTAGGACAAGACTTACTTGTTTTTCGGTGATAATTTTCTGAATTTCTTGTACGGTTTCAAGATCGGCATCTTGTGGATCAATATCGGCAAATTTTCGGTTCATATCACCGTTGATACCACGGTCGTTTTGCTGAATGCTAGGACGATTAAGATCCGGAACGATCCAAAGATTACCCTCTGTTATCGTGTAATAACGGGATAATATAGCTGCAGAAAAATAACCCCCTGGCTCGTTCCCATGAATTCCTCCGATAACAAGCAATGTTGGCGTATTTAGTGTATCTGTTTCTTTTTTAATAAAGTTAAAAGGGAGCGCATAAAGAGAGGTCATACATAAAAATAGAAAAATAGAAAAATACATTATCTATTCTTCTGTAAGAATCGAGATCGATTGATTGGCATTTAATCGGATTAATAGCGATTTTTCTCCTTCAAATTTATGACTATCACTAAGATAGAGTTGGTTAAAAGTTACCCAGAAAAGATTCCGCTTTTCACCTGGATAAGGGATAATATTGAGATGATCTAATATAATGGATTTTTCTTCTTCTTTACTGAAAATTCGTTCTTTATAGGCTTTGAATTGAGAGAAATTCATTCCGTCGAATCGCTTAAAAGAAGAATCATATGTTGATAAATAAGTTTCTATATCATTATACGTCCATGCATATTTCCATTGATATAGTCCGGCTAAAATAGCTGAGTAGGTTGCAGGACTAACCCCTTGTTTTAAAGAAGAATCGATAATGAGTAAGGTATTGGAAGGGTTGATTGTTTGATCAAGTTGCACTAAATCATTGTTATTGATTGCAATACATCCTTTAGTAAACGGATCACGGGTCCCGCTTAGCGGTACTCCATGTACCCATATCCCGTCACCGTTTTTACCGCGAATACGATCATATAAATTTGGATAAGAGGTGACGAATGCCATCGGTCCATAAAACGGGTCAACTCGTTTTTTCTTTTCAACTAAGGTATAAATTCCAATAGGAGTTTTAAGATCACCTTCAGTATATTTATCTCCCGCGTTTTTTCCGGTAAAGGCACCATATCGTTTTTTAAGAAAAAAACGCTTTTGTGCATCGGGAGCGTATAGTTCTAAGACACCTTTTTCTTTGGTACAGGTTAAAAGAGAAAAAGCTCGCTCGAAATAACCGAAGCGAAGGTCTTTATTGAAAAGAGATCCTGCCCAATACGAGGGGTGATTCATCTGTTTATCAAATAGTTTCTTCCCGCCACTTTTATATAAAGTGATCACATCTGATGAGAAAAGGGTTGTCCCTAAAAGTAATGAAACAAAGAGAGCTTTTACCATTCGTATCCTAAATCACTGAGAAATTTTTTATCGGTTGTCCACCCTTTTTTAACGGAGACAAAGAGTTCAAGATAAACAGGTTTAGCAGCTAATCGCTCAATTTTTTCACGAGCATTTTGACCGATCCGTTTGATGGCGGCTCCCCCTTTACCGATAATGATCCCTTTTTGGGAATCTTTTTCGACGATAATGGTTGCACGGATATGCTCAACAGGGGCATCCTCATCGATTTTATCGATAATAACATCCGATTCATAAGGGATTTCATCGCTGATGTTATCAAATATGGCTTCACGGATAAACTCTTTGTATATGGTTCGTATCATTTCAGTCGTAATATTTTCAGGATCATAAAGATAAGGGGATTCGTCGAGATGTTTGACGATGGTATCAAGAAGATCTTTTTTCCCTACGTTTTTGTTGACTGACATGGGAATCAGGGCTAGAAAATGGTCACTGAAACGGTTGTATTCCCCAATTTTTTTCAATAGCTCTGCTTGGGAAATCTGATCGATTTTACTCAAAACAATAATATGCTTCCGCTTATCGGAATTAATCTCCAAAAATTTTTCATAATGGATGGTCTTATCGGATGCGGGGGCGAGATAAACAACAACATCACAATCACCGATCGCTTTTAATGCCTCTTCGAGCATATACTGATTGAGGAGTTTTTCGGCTTGATGGAGCCCCGGAGTATCGACAAAAATAATTTGATCGTCATTGTGCATGACGATAGCATTGGAGCGTTTACGCGTCGCATTTGCTTTTTGGCTCACTAGGGCGATTTTTTCACCCAAAATCCAGTTCATTAGAGTACTTTTCCCCGCATTCGGGCGTCCTACGAGAGCGACGAAACCTGCTTTATTCATTTGTGTGTGCCTTTATAGGATATAACGTGCGAGGTCTTCATCCTCAACAAGTGGTAAAAGAATGGTATTCACCATCGTATCAGTAACGATAACAGTTGTGTTTTTATGGATATGAGCATTGAAACTGATCTCTTCTATGACTTTTTCAACAACGGTATGAAGTCGTCGTGCTCCGATGTCTTCGGTTTTTTCATTCGCCATCTGGGCATAATGGGCAATGGCTCGAATGGCGGCATCTTCGAAGTCTAAGATAACCTCTTCGGTGCTCAGGAGTGCTTTGTATTGTTCTAGCAGTGAGTTTTTTGTTTTGGTTAAAATCAGATATAGTGCATCTTCATTTAGAGATTCAAGCTCGACGCGTAGAGGAAAACGCCCTTGCAATTCTGGAATAAGATCACTCGGCTTGGTTAGATGGAAGGCTCCCGCGGCAATAAAAAGGATATGATCTGTTTTGATGGAACCGAGTTTAGTCGAGACAATGCTCCCCTCGACGATAGGGAGCAAATCGCGTTGAACCCCCTCTTTGCTGGGATCATTGCGCCCCTCACTGCGTGAACTGACGGCAATCTTATCGATTTCATCGAGAAAAATGATCCCCCCATCTTCGGCCCGTTTCAGCGCTTCATGTTTCATTTGGTCATGATTGAGGAGTTTTTCGGATGCTTCTTGGCGTAAGATCTCTTTGGCTTCGGCAACCGTAACCTTTTTGGAACTCTCCTCTTTGCCCATGATGGAGAACATTCGTGAAAATGATTCTTGAACACGGGCGATTTCAGGGGGCATATTGGTATCGTTGAATTCAACACCGCGCGCTTGAAGTTCTATTTCGACAATATGTCCATCCCATTCGCCATCGCGCACCTGTTCTCGGAGTTCTGATTCGTTGAGTGAATGCGAAGCGGGGAGACTCAGTAGTTTTTGAGTGAGGGTATCAAGCACATAGTTTTCGATGGACTCTTTGTTATGCTCATTATGTTCGGCTTTTACCATTGATAATGATGTCATGACCAAATCGCGAATCATCGATTCGACATCTCGACCAACGAACCCTACTTCGGTGTATTTGCTCGCTTCGACTTTGATAAACGGTAACTGCATCATTTTGGCAAGTCGTCGGGCAATTTCAGTTTTACCGACACCTGTAGAACCGATCATCAAAATATTTTTCGGCATGATCTCATCTTGCAAAATCGGATCGAGTTTCAAACGGCGATAACGTGTTCTGAGGGCTAGAGCAATGGTTTTTTTTGCATTGTTTTGACCGATAATATGTTGATCGAGATAATCGACGATTTCGTGTGGGGTCATATCCATAGGCTTATCCGAGGCTTAACGTTTTGATATTGTGATTGGTGTAGATGCATAAATCTGCCGCTATGGTAAGGCTCTCTTTGATCAACGTCTCTTCGTCAAGCGACGTATGCTTTTTCAGCGCACGTGCTGCCGAGATAGCGTAGCTTCCGCCGCTTCCGATGGCGGCAATTTCACCGTCTTCGGGCTCAACGACATCTCCGTTACCCGTCAGAATAAAAATATGCTCTTTATTGAGGACAATCATCATCGCTTCCAAACGGCGCAATACTTTATCTTTTCGCCACGCTTTGGAAAAATCGATAACCGCTTTGATAAGTTCGCCTTTGCGTTGAGCCAAATGCTCCTCGAATATATCAAAAAGGTTAAACGCATCGGCGGTAGAGCCGGCGAACCCCGCTAAAACCTCCCCGTTATGGAGAGTTCTGATTTTGGTGGCATTGCTTTTGAGTACGGTTTGTCCGAATGTTACTTGCCCATCTCCGCCGATAACGGCTTTGTTTTTCCCTTTATAAGCGAGGATAGTCGTAGCATCAAACATCCGCTTACTCCCCTTTGATCTCAAGGTGAAGTGTTGCGTGGATTCCGTGACCGAGTTTGAGATCCAAATCGTGCAATCCGGTTGTTTTGATTCCGTGTTTTGCGTCGAGCTCTTTTTTATCAATCTCGATGTTGTGTTGCGTTTTTAGGGCATCGGAAATCTCTTCTTTGGTTACGGCACCGAAGAGATGACCGGTGTTCCCGAGTTTTTTAGTAATCGTTACTTTAATATCGGCAAGCTGTGCTTTGACTGCATTAAGTCGTTCGATCTCTGCCGCTTCATGTGCCGCTTTTTTCTTTTGTTCCGATTCGTATTTTTTTAAAACTTCATTGGTCGCCGCAAGAGCTAACCCTTTGCCGATCAAAAAGTTTTTGCCATAACCGTCGGCTACTTCTTTGATTTCACCGGTTTTACCGACACCTTTGACATCTTTTGTCAATAATACTTTCATTTTAATCCTTGATTAACCGCGAACAATTTGGCCGCTGTAGCCGACAATACCGTGCGCGAGGTTGGAGACTTTGGTGTATCCCATATCGATCAAAATACGTTGACAGTGGGCACTTCGGCTTCCTACGTGACAATACACAATGATGTGCTCATCTTTCTCTAATTTAGATTCATTCAATGTTTGGAAGAAACTGCTGGTCGGAACCAAAACATCGGCTCCATCAATACGTCCCATTTTCCACTCCATCCACTCACGAACATCGACCACTTTAAATTTAACCATGCCGAGTTCACGTGCTTCAAAAAGCGATGTTAACTCGTCACTATCCAGATCACTTTTGTGCAAGAGCATTTCACACTCTTCTTTAGTTAATCCACGTGAGTGTTGATGGGTTACCTCTTCAATTCCCATCTCCATGCGCTTAGCTGCTGCAAATTCTGGTGTACAGAAGATTTGACAGTGGCAGACGCCTTCATCTGGGAGCTCTTTTTCAATGGCAGTGGTACAAGGACAGAGACGATTATCAGTACTTTGATATTTACCCTCTACCTCTTCAACCATATAACAAGGGCAAAAACGTTTTCCGTACATCATTTTATTACGAGCAAGTCCGAGTTGAACTCCTTCATTAATCTCTTCTTGAGGATTATAAGTCCAATTGAATTGATTGATGACTTTGTCGGTAAATTTGATCGTTTTTTCGAGTTCCGCTTGGAACTCATCCGAATTCATATCTATTTTAATGATGCTCATACATAAATTCCTTATTTGTTTTTGCGTGCTTTACCGGCAATGATAAAACGGAGTGCATTGAGTTTGATAAATCCGCCTGCATCTTTTTGATCGTAAACGGAATCTTCTTCAAATGTGCAATACTCAGGGTTAAAGAGTGAAAGATCTGAGCTGCGTCCGACAACCATGATATTCCCTTTGTAAAGTTTCAAACGTACCGTACCACGAACGTTTTGTTGGGTCTTATCGATTGCTGCTTGGAGCATTTCGCGCTCAGGAGCAAACCAAAATCCGTTGTAAATCAGTTTGGCATAGCGCGGCATCAACTCATCTTTGAGATGTGCTTCTTCACGATCGAGTGTTAATGATTCGATAGCACGATGTGCTTTTATCATAATGGTTCCACCCGGTGTTTCATAACAACCACGGCTTTTCATACCGACAAAGCGGTTTTCAACGATATCGGCACGTCCGATTCCGTGACGTCCTGCAATGATGTTAAGCTGCTCAAGCATAACAGCAGGGGAAAGAACTTTACCGTTCAAGCTGATTGGATCCCCTTTTTCGTAGCCGATTTCGATGTATTCGGCTTCATCCGGTGCATCCTGAGGTGATACCGTCCAACGCCACATACTCTCTTCCGGTTCAGAAGCAGGATCTTCCAAAATTCCACCTTCATACGAGATATGTAGGAGGTTGGCATCCATAGAATAGGGAGATTTTTTACCGCTCATTTCGATTTTGATACCGTGTTCAGCTGCATACGCGAGTAGCTTTTCTCTCGAGTTCAAATCCCATTCACGCCACGGGGCGATGATAGTGAGTGCACTATTTTGTCCGAGGTAACCCATTTCAAAACGGACTTGGTCGTTTCCTTTTCCGGTAGCACCGTGACTGACGGCATCGGCACCCGTAATACGGGCAATTTCCGCTTGGCGTTTTGCGATCAAAGGACGTGCAATAGATGTACCGAGTAAGTACTCACCCTCATAAATCGCATTGGCACGGAACATCGGGAAGACATAATCGCGCACAAACTCTTCACGAAGATCTTCAATATAAATATTTTCAGGTTTAATTCCGAGGCTGATTGCTTTGGCACGAGCCGGTTCAACCTCTTCACCTTGACCGATGTCCGCCGTAAACGTGACCACTTCACATTTGTACTCATCTTGGAGCCATTTTAAAATAACACTTGTGTCCAATCCGCCGGAATAGGCAAGAACAACTTTTTTAACCTCTTTTTTCATACATGCATCCTTATCATTGATACCCATACTCCACTATGGTGTAGAGTGAATATCGCGATTTTATCAAAAAAAGGGTGAGAAAAGGGTTAAAATTTGAGATTTAAAGAAGAGGGTGGTTCTTCTTGGGTAGATTTGAGAAAATTGAGGTTGTTTTTGAGCTGTATTAGGATTTGTGCAGTTTCAGCTTTATTTTTTTCAATCAAACTCTTCGTCTGTATTAAAAGATAGGAAACTTCTTCTATTTGTTCAATGCTTTCAAATTGAGGCATCTCATCCAAAAGGGAAGAAAGTTGTTCTATATTTTCGAGTACTAATGCGGTTTTAAGCTTGGTTAGCCACATCAGTGCTCTCTTTCCATGCTTCTAAAAGCCCTTTAAAAACTTGATTGACTTCATCGAGTTTGGTGGAGTCATTATGAAGATTGGCTTCTACTAAAAGACGGAATTGATAGCTGTATAGACCTGACAAATAGTTAGAAATATCACCTTGATTGTAATCCAATATATTGATTAACTCACTGACGACGGCACTAGAGCGATTAATCCAGTAGGTGCGACGTTCAATGTCGTTGCTATTAATAGAGCGCTTTGCTTGCATATTAAAGCGTAAAATTCCCTCGTACATCATTTGAATCAATTTTTCCGGTGATTCGACACCGATATTGTTCTGGGTATAGGTGTTATAGGCAAGATTAGTAGTCATAAATATTCCTTTGAATGTTTCGAATAAATGTTTCGTTTAGTATTTTTTAATATGGTTAATTACCCTTTTTGATCAAATAATAGTCCATTCACCTCTTGCATTTTCGGTAAAAGTGCTTCGGCTTGTTCTATCGGAAAGCGTCGAAGCATACGATTGCTTTTGGTTTCGATGACAGAGACATAAAAATCATCGGATGAGTTATCAAATCCAAATTTCAAGCTTGTATTGAACGGATTCAACGATTGATTGAGTTGATCTATCAATTTATTCATATCATCCTGAGAAGCAGTTTTTGACGTTTTTTGATCAGTATTAGCCTGCGCCGCTTGATCTTGTTGAATTTGTGCTTTTTGGATTTGTTGCACACTTTGGGTAGTTTGCACTTCTGCATTACTTTTTGGAGCAGCACTTTGAGTCTGCTGTATCTTTGCTGTCGTTTGAAAGATTTCCATTGAGATTCTCCTAAGAAAAATATGAGACAATTTCTAACCCTAAATCGTCCATGAAAATAAAAACTTTAATCCCTCACATGATAACCTTGCACTTATGGAACGATATTTAACTCTTTTACGGTGTGAGCCGCTTTTACGACGTCTCTCTTTGATTCAATTGCTTGCCTATTTTGGGGCATGGTTTAGTAATGTGGCAATTTACACTCTTTTGATTCAGATGGGTGCTGATGCAACGACGATTGCATTGGTTGCGGCTTTGCATTTTTTACCCGGAGTATTTCAAGCACCCTTGAGCGGTGTAATTTTGGATCGTATCCATCCGAAAAAATTGATGATACTTTTGACGTTCATAGAAATTGTGTGTACTCTTTCTTTAATCAGTGTTGACAATATAGGTATGTTAGGATTTTTATATCTGCTGGTATTTATTCGGATGGGGGCTTCGAGTTTTCATTTTACGGTGGAGATGTCACTTCTTCCACGGATTTTGGAAGGGAAATCACTTCAAGCGGCGAACGAAATTCACTCAATGATTTGGTCTTTATCTTATACGTTAGGGATGGCATTAAGCGGATTGGTAGTTTATTGGGTCGGAGTAACCACCGCTTTTTTGCTCGATGCGGGACTCTTTGTCATAGTTCTCTTTTTGCTTTCAACAATCACAATAGAGGTGGAGCTCTCCCCAAACGGCTCAAAAATGGGTACGATGATGAAAGAGGCTTTTAGCTACATTCGTCAAAATCCTATTGTCTACCATTTGATGATTTTGCATGCTATTTTGGGGTTCACTGCTTTTGATGCTCTTGTTGCCTTAGCTGCAAAACACTATTATTCTCAAATTATTGCCGTGTCATTAGGGATAGGGCTGCTCAACGCTTCTCGTGCGGTTGGTTTGGTTATCGGTCCCATGGTGTTAGGACATTGGATTAATAATGCTCGTTTGGGATGGTTGTTTTTTGCCGGAGGTGTCGGAATCGCTTTGTGGGCAATAGTCATAGATAATTTTTATGCTTCGTTAGCCGCTTCGGTTGCGGTTGGCTTTGTTACTACAACATTGTGGTCTTATACCTATACGCTGTTACAACATCACACGCACAGCGATTTTTATGGACGAGTCATTGCTTATAACGATATGATCTTTTTAGGAGTTGGAGCATTTGTTTCCTTGTTGATCGGTTATTTGGCAAGATCAGGTATTTCTCTGGGGATGATTACACTTCTTTTGGCAAGTGCATTTTTAATGGCTTCATTATATTACGTATGGATAGGGCGAAGGTATGTTCTTAGGGAGATTGAATGAAAAAAGAGATGATTTTTGAAATGTCCGACATGCAGATTGATTTAGCTAAAATTACTCGATTGTATCCTGCGGCTTTGATCTATGCGGCAGGTGAACGTGCCTCGGTATCACTGGAATGGGCGGAGTTAAAAGCGGATCAGATCACCCTTGAAGCGTATGTGCTGATTTGTGATTTTGATCCCATAGGTGAAGTTCCGATCAACCGTGTGGAACTTCGTTATGAAACCAAAGAGGAGTTGTTTGAGGTGATGCAAACGATTGCGATGCGCCTCAAAAAAGAGTAGCCCTATTTATTGTTCTTGTGCGACTAAATCTCGGTATTGCTCTTCGACAATTTTGAGTCGGTTGCGATCAGGCATTTTGCGAGAGGCAATGTATCCGATAATCTCTCCGGCTTCATTGAGTTTTGGGACGATATGGACGACAACCCAGTAAAACTTACCGTCTTTACGAAGATTTTTAACGTACCCTTCCCAAATTTTTCCGCTTTCGATCACTTTCCACATCCCCTCGAAGCCTGCTTTAGGCATATCAGGGTGGCGTAAAATACTGTGGGGTTGTCCAACTGCTTCTTGTGCGGTATAGAGTGTCATTTCTGTAAATTTGCGGTTGACGTAGGTAATGATACCTTTGGTATCGGTTTCAGAAATTAAACTTCTTCCATCAAACAATACTTCTTCGTTGACCGGAGTGGGGCGTTTCATTAAGGATGTCCTAAACTTAGATTAAAATATAAGAATGTGATTATAACTTGATTATTACTAAAATAAAAGTTAAATGAGAACCATTTTTGTATAATTATATGCATAAACTCTATTTATAGATTTAAAATTGGCGGTACGCAATGCACGAAGCTCAAGCATCCCTGTACATTAATCATAATACTAACGGCTATTCGATCGGCTTGGCGATGTTTGAACCTTACGGTCTCAAGGGGTGGTTTAGTGAGATAGAATCAGATTCTTCCCATCCTTTCAGTGCTATTGATCGGGTATTGCATCTGTTGTTTGTAACGAATGCGCAGTACCTTATTATTGGGGCTGCTTCGAAGGCACTGTTTGATGAGGTAATCGACAATTTTGTGATGTTTGATTACCGGTATGATAATCGCCACTTTGAGTCTGAAGA
>NZ_JAFLKV010000042.1:25304-28704 GCF_019163035.1 Sulfuricurvum sp. | reverse complement strand
AGATGCATCAATCCGTTTTCCAATCGCGCGAAATCCAAAAGATTTTTCAAAATTCGCTCCATCTCAAAGGCACTCTCTTCGATATTTTCCAATAACTCTTTTTCGGACGTATCGGAGATGGTAACATCGGGGCTGTTGATGGTACTAACCGATCCCAGAATTGCCGCCAGAGGGGTTTTCAGCTCATGATAAACGGAGTTAAATAATACTGAGGTTAGCTTTTCTGATGCTTCTACAAGCTTGATATGTTGGTTTTGTCGAAAGAGCCCGATACGCCATAATGATACGGCAAACGTGTTCATAAAAGCCGATAGCAGTTCATACGTCGGAGCATCCAATATCGGTAACTCAACCGCAACGATGGCCACTGTTTTATCAAACGCTTTGGAGGGAAAATAGGTCATTTCAACATTGGGCAGTGTGTTTGTGAATTTACCGGCACTCTCACCGTTGCGATAGACCCATTGAACGCACGCTTGATCATTTGGAGGGAGGCGATACACCTCACATTCATTACTGCTGAACATCTCGCTGTTCACAACGGCGGATGCGATTTTGAGTTTATCGGATTCATCAGGAATCAGCACCATCGTTTTCGAATTGAAAATAGCATGGAGTTTTTCTACCGCAAATCGTGAAGCATCCTCCTCCTTTTCAAAATCACCCAATCGTGAGCTAAGTTCATAGAGACGTCGAAATCGTGTCTCTTCGCTTTTAATCGCCTTGTTTTTGGCTTTTATCCCATCGGAAAGTTTTCCGGAGGTATACCCGACAATCAAAAAGATGATAAACGAAAGGGTATAGCGAAGATCATTAACACTAAACGTATAGTAAGGTTCAATAAATAAGAAATCAAACAACAATACCCCGATCAGTGCGGTAAAAAAGGAGTAAGCCACGCCGTAACGGATAGCGCTAAAGAGGGTCAAAAGGAGATAGAGAAGGGTGATATTAACTATTCCAAGTAACTCTTTACCTACAAATGAGATCCCTGTTATAGCCACTAACATCGCAAGTGAGTTCAGATAATAACGGAGATTGTCCGATATCCCATCAATAGGTTTGAGCTGTTCTAAAAATGTCGGAGAGGGTTTTTCAAATGGGACGACATTGATGATACATTGAGGACGACGATCCATCACACTTTTTGTCAAATTGGGAAACAATAAACCGAAAAAGCGGCTTTTCGGTCGTGTCATCACCAGTTCTGTAATGCCATATTCTTCTATCGATTCGATTACCGCATCGGTTTTATCTCCCGAAATTTTAGAGACGATAGTTGCCCCAAGCCGTTCAGCAAGACGGATATGTTTACGTATCTGAGCACTTTTTTGGGCATTTCCGAGGGTATCGGAGGTGATTTGAAGGGCTATAAGATCGGCTTTTAGCGAATCGCTGAGCCGTTTGGCATACCGTACTGCGTCCATCGACTCTTCATGATGATCGATACAGACCATGACCGTGTTGGTTTGAGAGCGTCTACCGTCACGTTTTGCAACGGAATACTCGTTGAGCTCATCGCTTACTTTGAGAGCCGCTTTGCGTAGGGTGAGTTCACGAAGTTTACTCAAGTTTTGTTCAGTGAAGAAATTATTGAGTGCCGATTCGACACGATTTTTGGGATAGATTTTGCCATTTTTGAGCCGCTCGATCAGTTCATCCGGCGGTGTGTCGATAAGTCGGAAGCTATCTACTCGCTCAAGTACGCTATCGGGTACTGTTTCTACGACCCGAACGTTGGTGAGGGAGTAGACGATGTCGTTGAGGCTCTCGATATGTTGGATGTTCATGGTTGAGATAACATCGATTCCGTGGGAGAGGATTTCGAGGACGTCCTGATACCGTTTTTCGTAACTGGAGCCTTGTGTATTGTTGTGGGCGAGTTCATCGATCAGTACCACTTCGGGATCACGTTTGAGGATTGCCTCGATATCGACTTCACCAAACTCCGCTCCGCCGTAACGGATCTTTTTGGTGGGGATGATTTCGAGACCCTCTGCCAACGATTCAGTTTCCTCACGTCCGTGCGCTTCGAGATAGCCGACGACGACATCGATACCGCTTTGTTGGAGCTGACGCCCTTTTGAGAGCATTGCGAATGTTTTACCGACTCCGGCTGCGGCACCGAGATAGAGGATAAAATTCCCCTCCTCAGCTTTTTGTACCTCTTCGAGAAGCCTCTCGGCCTTAGATTTTAACTTTTCCAAATTCTCTGTCTAATGTTAAATTGAGTGTTGTGACATTTACTTTTTCTTCCCCTATGATACCCCAATATGGCTTTTGGACGTTTTTATGGATAGCTTCTATCATTTTGGACTCTTTAACTCCTCGTGCTGCGGCTATCCGTTTCGCCTGAATCGTTGCATTTGCTACGGTGATATGGGGATCTAGCCCACTTCCACTCGTCGTCACGGCATCCATCGGCACTTTTTGCGTAGCACTTAGATTATTCTCAGAACGATACGCTTCAACCCGTTCTTTTACGGCATCATGCAGTTTTTGACTGGTATAGCCTAGATTCGATCCGCTTGAGGATGCACCGTCATATCCATCCGCTCCCGCCGCTGATGGGCGAGGATGAAAGTACTGAGGCTGAGTAAAATTTTGGGCGATCAACGTCGAAGCGATGGGAGTTTTCCCCTCATATACCAAAGAGCCTTTCACTTCAGGTGCAAATGCGCTCTCGCCGATGGCATACATACTCAATGGATAGGCGAATCCACATATCAATGCCAAGCCGCTAAACACTATAACCGATTTTTCTAATTCTTTAAACATTGTTTTCTCCTTATGCCAAACCGAGGGCACTAATCACCATATCGATGAGTTTAATCCCGATGAATGGGGTAATAATCCCACCTAAACCGTAAATCGCGAGATTACGACGCAATGCCGCCTCTTCGCTTTGGGCTTTAAACGCCGCACCGCGTAACGCTACAGGGATCAATGCCACGATGATGAGAGCATTAAAAATAACCGCCGAGAGGATCGCACTTTTCGGACTTGAGAGATCCATGATATTGAGCACTGCAAGGGATGGGAAAATAATAACTGCCAATGCCGGAATGACCGCAAAGTATTTCGCCACGTCATTGGCGATACTAAAAGTTGTCAATGCTCCGCGCGTCGAGAGGAGCTGTTTGCCCACTTCGACGATTTCGAGAAGTTTTGTCGGAGAGCTGTCGAGGTCGATCATGTTTGCCGCCTCTTTCGCCGATTGCGTCCCGCTGTTCATCGCTAGACCGACATCGGCTTGTGCGAGTGCCGGAGCATCGTTGGTGCCGTCCCCTGTCATCGCGACGAGGTATCCCTCTTGTTGATATTTTTGAATGAGACGGATTTTGGTCTCCGGTGTCGCTTCGGCGACGAAATCATCCACTCCCGCTTCCGCCGCGATTGC
>NZ_JAFLKV010000042.1:22862-25204 GCF_019163035.1 Sulfuricurvum sp. | reverse complement strand
GCCCCTTTGCGGATATGGATATCCCCGACATTCACACCGCTCAGACGGGTATCGGCACTAAACGCAATCCACGTCTCTTCCCCGTTTAACACTACAAGCTTAGCATCCATACTCTCAGCAAGTGCGACAATACTGCGCCCCTCCGGTGTCTCATCGGCTTTTGATGAGTAGATTGCATAAGAGAGGAGCTCGCTTTTACTAACACCGTTCACGGTGAAAAATTCACTCGCCATCCGATTTCCGAACGTAATCGTCCCCGTTTTATCGAGAAGCAATACCGAAATATCCCCCGCCGTTTCGACCGCTTTACCGCTGGTAGCGATGACGTTTTTACGAAGCAATCGATCCATCCCCGCGATTCCGATGGCACTGAGCAATCCCCCGATGGTCGTAGGGATCAAACACACAAACAACGCGACGAGGACGAGAAGCGAAAATGAACTATCAAAATAGCCTACCAACGGTTGCAACGTCGCCACCGAGAGTAAAAAGATCAAACTAAATCCGATAAGGATCAGGCTGAGGGCGATTTCGTTCGGGGTTTTTTGACGTTTTGCCCCCTCGACGAGCATAATCATTTTATCGAGAAAACTCTCACCCTTTGCCGCTGTAACACGCACTTTTATCCAGTCAGAGAGGACAGTTGTTCCCCCCGTTACCGAACTGCGATCTCCACCGCTTTCACGGATAACGGGAGCTGATTCACCGGTAATCGCACTCTCGTTGACACTTGCAACCCCTTCGATCACTTCACCATCAATCGGGATCAACTCACCGGCTTTGACAATGACCATATCCCCCTTCAGCAGTAAAGAAGCGTCAACCAATTCTGTTCTAACGCCTCGTATACGATTGGCTACAAGGTTGCTTTGGGTTTGACGCAAACTCGATGCCTGCGCTTTTCCGCGACCCTCCGCCAATGCTTCGGCGAAGTTGGCGAACAAGACGGTAAACCACAGCCAAAAAAGAAGCTGTAAATTAAACCAAAAGTCCGCAGGGTCAAAATGTCCGGTAAAAAATAGAACCGTACAAAACGCTGAACTCAGCGTCACGGCAAAGATCACCGGATTTTTAATCTGATGTTTCGGATTGAGACGAATAAACGACTCGATCAATGCTTCTTTAAATATTTCGTTGTTATTAATTTCAATTGCTTTTTTCATACTATTTCCTTAGAACAGCTTGCCGGATAACATGAGGACATGCTCCGCAATCGCTGTAAACGTCAACGCCGGTAAAAAGGTCAATGCACCCAAAATCAGAACGGTGAATGCCAAAAAGATCGTAAAGGTCATATTATCGCTTCGTACCGAACCCGATGAGAGGGCATACGTTTTTTTATTCGACATACTTGCCGCAATCGCGATCATCGGGATAATCACTCCGAAACGCCCGATGAACATTGCTATCGCCAATGTCACATCGTAAAACGGTGTGTTGGCAGTGAGTCCTGCAAATGCACTTCCGTTATTTGCTGCCGCTGAGGTATAGGCATAGAGTATCTCTCCCAACCCATGCGGCCCTGCGTTGTTTAGACCCGCCAATCCATCAGCGCAATTCGCCGCGATTGCCGAAAAGCCCAAAATCGCTGCCGAGGGGAGAAGCAACGCGATAATAACCGCTTTGATCTCATACGCTTCGATCTTTTTGCCCAAATACATCGGGGTTTTTCCGACCATCAAACCGATCATAAACATCGATAATAGGGCGTAAATCATCATCCCGTAAAATCCTGCACCGACACCGCCGAAGATCACCTCTCCGACCATCATTTGGAGCATCAAAACCCCACCGGCGAGAGGAGAGAAACTATCATGCATTGCATTAACCGCACCGCACGATGCCGCCGTCGTTACGGTCGCAAACAAGCTCGAAGCTCCCAGAGCAAACCGTACCTCTTTACCCTCCATACTAGGTCCCGCTTCGACACCAAGCTGTGTCAACATCGCATTCCCTTGTGATTCGGCATAATAGGTAGCCGAGAGTGTTAGAGCGAACAATAACGCCATAGCACCAAAGATCGCAATCCCTTCTCTGCGGTTTCCGGCAAACTTGCCATACGCAAACAACAATGCGATAGGGATCAAAAAGATCGAGAAAATTTGGATAAAGTTGGTCAATTCATTTGGGTTCTCAAACGGATGCGCACTGTTAACATTGAAAAATCCGCCACCGTTGGTTCCCAACATCTTGATCGATTCCTGACTCGCTACCGGACCCATCGCAAGGGTTTGTTTTACACCTTCGATAGTTGTCAGCTCTACATAGGAAGAAAACGTTTGTATCACACCATGAGACATCAAAAATATCGCATACACGAATGCAATCGGCAACAAAATACG
>NZ_JAFLKV010000042.1:0-22762 GCF_019163035.1 Sulfuricurvum sp. | reverse complement strand
CACCATGAGACATCAAAAATATCGCATACACGAATGCAATCGGCAACAAAATACGCAATGTCGTTTTGGTCGTATCAACGTAAAAACTTCCGATCCCTCTCCCAGTAAGTCCACGCATTAATGCTACGGCGACGGCTGCACCTGTTGCCGCAGAGAGGAAGTTTTGAACACTTAGCCCTGCCATTTGTGAAAAGTAACTCATGGTACTCTCTCCGCCGTAGCTTTGCCAATTCGTATTGGTTACAAAACTAATCGCCGTATTGAGTGCCAAATGCCAACTCAAATTAGAGAAATTTTGAGGATTAAGCCCCATACCACTTTGAAAATAGAGGATAAAAAAGAGGATAAAAATACCGAATAGATTAAATACCATCAATGAGAGGGTATATTCTTTAAAACTTTGTGATTTTTCTGCCTTGATTCCACTAATACGAAACAAAGCATTTTCAATCGGGGTCATTATCGAATCAAGAAATGTTGTATGCCCGTCATATACTTTATAAACATAGTTTCCAAGAAAAAATCCGAAAACAACTACCGTGAACGCGAATAACGCGAACAAACCCATATCCAAGACTTCCATTTACAGCTCCTCAATCTTTACAAGAGTATAAACGAAGTACAGTAGCAAAGAGAGCGCAAGCGTTGCACCTACAATCATATCAATCATCATCTCTGACTCCATTACAGAATAAATTTCAACTGTAATCATATACCCGAAGGCGGTCAAAAAAAGCTCAAATAAAAGGGGGGAAGCATAAAGAAAATATCAAGAAAAGTTCCTCAAAAGAGGAGATAGATTGAAGAGAGAAGTTGGTTTAGGCGATCAATCCGCTTTTTAAAATCACTTGCCAGATGAGTGCGGCGGTGATCCCTGCGGCGAATCCAGCGATGATATCATCTCCCATCACACCCAGACCTCCTTTGGTCTCGCGGTCGATTCGACCGATAATCGAGGGCTTTTTAATATCGTAAATGCGGAAAAAGATAAAACTCAGGACGATTTGAAGGGCGATACCGTTATTCCATTGCATCAGTGTCGCCATGTCAAATCCGATCCCAGGAGCGATTGAGAGGGCAAACCACATCCCGACGAGTTCATCGATAACGATACGGCTGTCATCGTGTTCGTTGACGATACTCTCATGTTTATCAATCGCTTTGATTGCAATGAGTGTAATGAGAATCGTCGCCATAAAGAGAGTTTGAGGACCGAAATAGAGGAGTATTGCGATTCCCAAAGGGAGAGAAGCGATAGTCCCCATGGTTCCGGGAGCTTTTGGGAAAAGTCCGCTGTAGCCGACGGTAATGAAAAACCAATTCATAAAGAGCCTTACGTTAAAGAGGTAGTTTGGTATAAGCGCATCAGTTCGACGTAAAAATCTTTTTCGGTGTGCTCTTCGAGGAGACCGTTGACGGGCATGATGTCATAATAGAGCTTGGCGAGATTTTTAAATCGGTTCGGGTAAAGCGACGCGACGATCATAGACGATATCTCTTTGCGAACCAATACGGCAGGGGGGAGAAGCCCTTGTTGCATCAGCTCCAAAATGGATTCGGAATGGTACGAGATATGGTGATGGTGTCCGTGTGGACAGGTTTGAATACTCACCAATGTTTTACACTGATTACAGTAGACGTATTCGCTCGAAATCCCCACTTCGATATCAATACCTATGAGTCGATCGATAATCGATTTGTTGGCATTGTGGTCGTAATACATTCCGATTCCGGCGTGATTTTGTCCGATCATGAGACGATTGCATCCGTAGTTTTTAGCAACGATGGCATCGAGGATGACTTCATTGCTACCGGCAAAAATATAACTGCTCTCCAAAGGGACGATCACTACCCGATTTTGAGGGAGATAGTTCTCCACAAAAAACTCCAGTGTCCGATAGCGGAGGTCGTAGTGTAAGTTGGCATTATTGTACGGTTTAAGAAGGAAAATAATGATGAGGTCGGTTCGCTCTAAGCTCTGGCGGATAAGACGCTCATGGGCTCGGTGGAGAGGATTTGCCGCCATAAACAACGCGGTGATATGCTGCGCGCCGATTTGCTCTTTTGCCTCGTTAATCATCGTTTGGATCGATTGAACGCTTGATAGATCGATGGAGTAATCTCCGCAAATGGCAAATTTCCCCAACCGTTTATGGGTCGCACTCACTCCCGGATGAGAGAGATCTTCGGTGCCGTAGATTTGGCGAAGACGCTCACGCGGGTCGATGGGATAGATTTCATCAACACAAAGCTCACCGATGAGAACATTATCACAAATCAGATCGAGCATCTCACCTTTGGCGGCGGTCGTGAGGATGGTTTCATTCACTTTTCCGCTAGGAGAGAGGATAAGGGGAAATGGGAATGTTTTCCCCATAAACATCCCGCTACTGAGAACCTCTTTGCTCTGAGCTTCATTCATAAGTGCTGTTACGGGGCTGAGCATCCCTGATTTGAGAAGGGTAAGGGCGGAGACGGCCTCTTGGTCGATAAAGAGGGCTCTATTTTTTCTTGACGATGCCATATTTCTTTCTCTTTTCCCATAAACTTTTGCGTGAAATGCCGAGTTTTTTAGAGAGTTCCGTGTCAGGGAAACGGTTTTGGAAATGGATCATAATGTATTTAACATACTCTTCAATCGGCAAAATTTCTCCTTGATCGAAAAGGTGACTCTCACTTTCGATTTCGATCAGCTTGAACGGAGGATTATCGATTGGATCGCTACTGGCAACGATACATTTTTTCCCGGTGATCAGTTCATAAAACGCTTTATGTTCCGATTTTTTGAGGTTTTGGAAATCGGTAATAAAGAGGATTGAATCTTCACCAAAAGAGGCGATATCACTAAACGCTTTAGCTGAAGAGAGGGAGATAAACTGCAACGTTTTATCATGGTGTGCCGCGTAGCGAAACGCAAACGCATCGGCGTATTTTTGATATCCACTGCAAATGAAAAGAGGAAGCTCGGTTTTATCCAAATCTTCATCCACATTGATCGAGTTAAAGGTGTGAGTGAGATAACGCTCATAGGTTTGGTTTTGACGGCGAAGGCGTTCATGGTTTTGAAAATGTTGAATTTTACGGATGAGCTCTTCGATCATAAACGGTTTGAGGATGTAATCTTTCGCTCCGGCAGCCAGAGGTTTGGAGACGGTATCGTTGCTCACGTAGCTGACCATCAAGATTACGACGGCATTTTTATACGCTTCGATTACGGGATAGATGTCTTGACCACTGATGTTGGTTGAGAGGAGTACAACATCATAGGGTATCCCTTTTAGCCCCTCTTTGGTTGAGCTAGAGATATCACAGTTGTGACTTAGATCGCTGAGTTTAGAGGCGATACTTTGTGCGAGATAGATCTCGTTTTCGATAATGAGTATATTCATCCGTTTTTCCAATCAAAATAGTGTACTGATGCAGTTGCGATCACGCCGACCCCCTCTTCACGTCCGATAAATCCCAGATGCTCGGTGGTTGTCGCTTTGACATTGACACGGGCTGCTGGGATGTTGAGGAGTGAAGCTAGGCTAATGCGCATCTGCTCTTTATAAGGGGCGATCTTAGGGACTTGAGCGATGATCGTAATATCGGCATGGAGGACAACAAAGCCGAAATTATGGAGCTTTTCAACGCATCGTCCCAAAAGCTTTCGGGAGTCAATATTTTTGTAGGCATTGTCGGTATCAGGGAATAACATCCCGATATCACCTAAACATGCCGCTCCCAAAAGGGCATCGATAAGGGCGTGGATAGCGACGTCGCCATCGCTGTGCGCCTTAAACCCGTAAGGACTATCGATCTCTACTCCTCCGAGCATCATCGGTTTCCCTGTCTCGAAAGGGTGAACATCAAACCCGTTTCCGGTAAAAACAACACTAGAGGGTGCACCTAAACACGCTAATGCCGCCGTATCTCCGGCATGGGTAATCTTGGCGGCACGTTCATCTCCGAGGATAAAATGACGTGTTCCTCCGCAAGCGACGACGGCACTGCTCTCATCGGTATATTCGACATCACTCTCTAGCGCGCGGCGCAGTACATCGCTACGGGAGAGCTGAGGCGTTTGTATCCGCTTGACTTGCTCACGTGCAATTGTCTCATTGTTATACACCACCGTATCGTGAACATCAAGCGCTGGGACGATGGTATCGGCAAGCTCTTTGTTCTCTAATAAACGCGCTATCAAATCGGGATCGACACAGGCGCGGGCGATATCACTCACCATAACATAAGGGGTTTTGACCTTTTTAAGGGCATTTTTGAGTGATTGCTGACGGGTAGCTCCGCCGGAAACAATGGTGAAATCACACAAGGGGGTCATGAACGGTATTTCATCCGCATGAGCGACGAGAATAATGGTTGCATTCGGAAGTGAGGCTTTGATACGGTTCGTAACATAAAACCATAGAGGATCATGCCCAATTCGTAGCCATTGTTTTTTTACAGGGACTTTAAAACGGCTGGAGTTACCTGCGGCAAGCAAAACAAGGGTAAAATCAGACAAAATGTATCCTATTTTGAAAACTGTTACGAAATTATACACTCAAAAAGCTTTTTTTTATCTTGTTTTCGATAAATTATAGAATATAACAAGGGGAAAGAGGGAGAGTTTTCCTAAATCCTCTTGAAATTTTTAATCTACATTAAAAGAGAGTCTACCCTTTTAGGGGCTCTTCTTTATAAGTCCAATTAAGCTTTTGAAAAGATCAAGGAGAAAGTATGAGAACTGAATGGGTCGACAAAAGACAAAACGATACCGTCCGTACTCAGATGTACTATGCCAAGCAAGGTGTTATTACAGAAGAGATGGCATACGTTGCCGCAGTAGAGGAGCTTGATCCTGAGTTGGTGCGTTCAGAAGTAGCACGTGGGCGTTTGATTATCCCAGCTAACATCAATCATAAAAATTTGGAGCCGATGGCAATTGGGATTGCGGCACGCTGCAAGATCAATGCCAACATCGGCTCATCGGCAATTGCAAGCGATGTACAAGGGGAGATTGAGAAAATTCAAGTTTCTCAACACTATAAAGCAGATACCGCAATGGACCTCTCGACGGGAGGAGATTTGGATGAGATTCGCCGTGCGGTGATCGAAAACTCTAAAATCCCTATCGGTACGGTTCCTATTTATCAAATTTTGCACGATGTGAACAACAAAATCGAAGATTTGAGTATCGAGGTAATGCTCGAAGTACTAGAGCGCCAAGCACAGCAAGGGGTGAGTTATTTCACCATCCATGCGGGCTTTTTGCTAGAGACGATGCCCAAAGTCGCGAAACGTAAGATGGGGATCGTTAGCCGAGGTGGATCACTCATGGCGGCATGGATGATGCACTACCATCGTGAGAACCCTTTTTACACGGCGTACGATGAGATTCTCGATATTTGTGCCCGATATGACGTTTCCCTATCACTGGGGGACTCGCTCCGTCCGGGATGTCTGGCAGATGCGTCTGATGAAGCGCAACTCGGTGAACTCAAAGTATTGGGTGAATTGACACTCCGCGCATGGGAGAAAAATGTTCAGGTGATGATCGAAGGGCCGGGACACGTCCCTCTCAATCAAATCGAACGTAACATGAAAATTCAACGCGAATATTGTCACGAAGCACCGTTTTATATCCTTGGACCTCTCGTTACCGATATCGCGGCTGGGTATGACCATATCAGCTCCGCTATCGGTGCAGCGGTCGGCGGATGGCATGGAGCATCGATGCTCTGTTACGTTACCCCGAAAGAGCATTTAGGCTTGCCGAACGCCGAAGATGTCCGTGCAGGGATTATCGCCTATAAGATCGCGGCGCACGCCGCCGATATCGCACGCGGTCGCAAGGGTGCACGTGATATTGATGATGCAATGAGCGATGCGCGTTATGCGTTTGACTGGAAACGTCAGTTTGAACTTGCCCTTGATCCTGAGCGGGCGCGTGAGTATCACGATGAGACTCTTCCTCAAGATGTTTTCAAAGAGGCGGAGTTTTGTTCAATGTGCGGACCGAAGTTTTGTTCGTACAAAATCACCCAACAGATCATGGACAACCCTGAAGCAATCGCGCAGATCGCTGCCGAAGTCAAAGCAAAAGCACAAAGCGTAAGCTAAAAATTATTAAGGAGATACAACTATGACAGAAGAAATTGTAAAATCGGCATTATCAAAAGTTACTTATCCGGGATTCACGAAAGATATCGTGACTTTCGGATTCGTTAAAGAGATTAAAATTGAGGGTTCAAACGTGAGTGTTACGGTTGATATCACTTCAAGTGCCCCTGAAGTGGCACACCAAATTACGACGGAAGCGACCGATGAATTAAAACGTGCCGGTGCAACTGAGGTTGTTATCACTATTCAGGCTCCTAAAATGCCTCGTGAGAGTTCATCGAAGGGTAAAAATATCGCTCCTCAAGTGAAAAACTTTATCATGGTAAGCTCGGGTAAAGGGGGAGTCGGTAAATCGACGACGTCGGTTAACCTCGCAGTCGCCCTCGCCATGCAAGGGAAAAAAGTGGGTCTTTTGGATGCCGATATTTATGGACCGAATATCCCTCGTATGATGGGTCTGGATGGTCAAAAGCCTGAAGTAGTCGGTAATAAAGTTCTCCCGTTAAAAGCATACGGCGTGGAAGTGATGTCTATGGGCTCACTCATGGAAGAGGGGCAATCGCTCATCTGGCGCGGTGCGATGGTTATGAAAGCGATCGAGCAATTCTTGCGCGATATCGTTTGGTCGGATTTGGATTGTCTCGTTATCGATATGCCTCCGGGTACTGGTGATGCACAACTTACGTTGGCTCAAAGCGTTCCTGTTACCGTCGGGGTTACGGTGACAACACCACAAATGGTATCTCTCGATGATTCACGTCGCAGTCTCGATATGTTCAAAAAACTTCATATCCCAATCGCGGGTGTTATCGAAAATATGAGCGGATTTATCGCTCCTGATACGGGTGTTGAGTATGACATTTTCGGTAAAGGGACATCCAAAGCGATGGCGGATCAGTTTGAGACGTGTATCCTTGCTGAAATTCCAATCGAACCCGCTATCCGAACGGGGGGAGATGAGGGGAAACCGGTAACCTATTATGCACCGACCTCTGAAACAGCAAAACGCTACATGAAGGCGGCGGAAGACCTTTGGGCTACCATCGAGAAGATTAATGCCGATGGCGGTGTTGATAACCAAGCGATCCAGCCTAATACACCTCCGGGTGTATCGGCGTGTTCTACCGCTGCTGCACCAAAACAAGAGGCACCTGCCTCCAGTGGAAGCTGTGGAACCGGCTGCGGCTGTCACTAAAACAACCTCTTTTCTCCTCGATTAAGAGGGGGAAGCTCCCCTTTTTTATAACTCTAATCTTTTTTTCAGTATAATCGATCTATTTACGTACTATAAGTCAGGAATAATGAAAAAAGAGAAAACATTTTTTACCCTTGTGATCAGTATTGTAGCCATAATGGCTCTTTTCGTTGCCGTGTTGGCGGTGTCTTTTCGCTATATGACACTTCAATCAGCCCAAAGCAAGGGAACGTTAGCCGCGCAAATCGTTCGTGAATCGCTAACGTCGCACATGGTAACCGGAAGTGCCGATTATCAGAATGAATTGGTAAAACAGATCGGGTCGTTGGAGGGGATGAAACGCGCATGGATTGTCCGTTCCGATGCACTCAGCGGACAATACGGAAGAGGACTCTATCCGCAAGATCCTTTAGATGACATAGATCGCTCTGTGTTGCGAGAGGGGAAAGAGATTGAAAATATTTCAGGTACACTTTTTTCGGACACACTCTATCGACTCTCTATCCCTTATGTCGCAACTGAGAAGGGGAAAATCGATTGTCTTAGCTGCCACGATACCAAATCAGGGACTGTTCTAGGGGCTGTATCGATTGAAATGGAGATCAATGATCTTAAAGTAATCGGACTTATCGCTGTTGCACTATCCATCACCGTCCTAATCGTATTAACGTATTATCTATTGAAAAATGTACGTCGTTTCATTTCTTCTTATAAAGAGACATTGGACGCAGTTGCATTAACAATGGAGAAAGCTGAGGGGGGTGACTACACGAGCCGCATTGTCTCCTCTGAAACATTGGATGGGTATAACGCGGCAATGTGGACTAATTCGGTTCTGGAAAAATTAGATTCAACCCTCAATGAGAGTGGACAAAAAATGGCATCTCTGATTCGACTTGATCAGCAAAACAGTGATCCTCTCTATACGCTTCAAATGGGTGTACATCAGCTTTATGAGGTTGAGCGCTTTCGAATGGAGATAGAGAAAGATCAAAATCTCGATGAGGTGTATGCTCGTTTAATCGCACTTCTGCGCACCCGCTGGAATTTGAGCAATTTTAATATTTTAGAACTCAATCCTCTCGATAAAACGACCCATGTTGTCCATACCGAAAAAATGCTTCTTTGTGATGCAACGAGTGGATGTCGAGCTGATCGTACCAGTGGAATGGTCGATTCAACCCAATGTGAAGTGGCGTGTCCAAAAATGATTGATCCCGATGCCCATTATGTGTGTCAGAGCTATCCGATAGTTGACGATTTGGATATTGTAATCTCTTTAGTTAGCTATGACGTACGTGAAGTGCCCATGATACGTTTAGCATTGGAACAATTAGGCAATTACATCAACGCTTCTAAACTCCAAATTATTAATAAAAAATTACAACAAACGGTTCGTATAGACCCTCTTACACAGCTTTATAACCGAGCATATCTCGAAGAGCTTACCAAGCTTATCGTGGCACAATCGACACGTACAATGATCCCTTATGGTCTCTTAATGATTGACATGGATCAGTTCAACATTATTAATCACTCGTATGGGGCTGTTGTGGGTGACGAGGTAATTAAAGCAATGGCACATAATATTCATGAGAACATACGACAAGGGGATATACTCATCCGATACGGTGGAGATACATTCGCTGTTGTTTTGTACGATTATGAAGCCGATGAGGTTAGTGAAGTTGCTGAAGTCATCCGTAACTCGTTCAAGAAGAAAATCCGTGTCAATACCTACGCGATACTCAAAACAGTGAGCATCGGAATATCTCTGTTTCCTGCTCAAGCATCCGATATGTTACAAGGGATCGAATACGCTAAGCGGGCGTTATTAGAAGCAAAACACCAAGGGGGGAATGTCTCTTTGGTGTATGATCCGAAGTCTATGCCGGTTTAATTTGATAGGACCTCTTTTTATTTCGTATGCTACTCTCGTGAAACAATGTCTTTCAAAGGTATGAGTGGTAAGAAGAGGGGCAGATTATAAAAGGAGAAAAACACTCCTACTAAAGTGGAGTGTTTCTTATAAGGAGATAGTGATTAGAATTGATCTCCACCACTAAACATTCTCTCTTCAAACTCGATAACACGGTTACGTCCGGTATGTTTCCCCTCATAGAGAGCAATGTCAGCGAATTTAATGACTTTCCATATAGAATCGGCTTGAGATGGGAAGTGCCCAATACCGATACTCAATGTTTTTTGGACACTATCATTTCCAAATTGGAATTTTTTCTGATTAAAGAGAGTACGAATTTTTTCCGCAACCGCCAACGCCCCCTCCGGTGTGGTATTGTGGAGTAAGACTAAAAACTCTTCTCCACCATAACGTACTGGAAGATCGGATTTACGAATACTTTGTACCAAAATTTCGGAGAGAGATTTAATAACCACATCTCCAGAATCATGGCCGTAGGTATCATTAACCATTTTGAAATAGTCGATGTCAATCATCAGTACAGCATACGACATATTAGAACGAGCTGCTTGCTCTGAACTTTTATCGATAAACTCTTCCAAGAAGCGGCGATTATAAAGACCCGTTGCTCCATCACGTAGAGATGAATCGCGGAGTTTGTCCATTAAACTACGGCTCTCAATAACTGCTTTCGCCGCTTCAAAATAGTTACGAATACTCGGAAGTGCAAGATTCATCGCTTCGATAGTTGTCGTATCTTTGGCAGAATAAGAGAGGATCAATGCCAAGTCGTCATTGATATTGAACGGAATACATGAGTACTCTTTATGATCCGCACAGTTAGCGCATATTTCTGGAAAATCCGTGGAATAAACATCGCTTGCCGTGCGGTAGGCTCGACACTCATAGGTATCTTTGTCAGCTGTTGGCAAACAAAAACTTTTATGATCGGTAATATGAATCAATTTCCGTTCTTTTGTTGTTTTATCCACTTCATAAAGGGCGAAATGCTCAAAATGGAATTTATCTCTTAAAATATAAATAAAGCGTTGGTAGACAGCATCTTTATTAGCATCATGCTCAATCGTCTTTTTAAATTTATAAACATCGGAGAGCTCTTGAATAATGACTCCGGCAGTACTGAGTGGGTCAGTATTCGAGATATTACTTCTGGATGCAAAAGTATTTAGGTTATGTCTGATATTTCCAAAGGTATCTTCCATTTTTTGAAAGAGGGTATTCATCTGATCGGCAACTTCACTTCCGGCATCTTTGAGTGTTGTGGTAAATCGGAAACTAAAGTCACCTGTACGAGCCCGTTTGATACCATTTTGAAGATTCTCAAAGAGTTTCATATATGGTTTGAAATAGTAATTGGTAACCCAAAGAGCAATGATGATAAAAACAACATTGATGGCAAAGATTTTGGCAATCGTCATAGCGCCAGTTTGTCGGATATCATTGATGTTGAACTCCATACTGATAGCACCAAGAACATCCCCCTCTTTAACATTATGACAGGTGAGACAGTTGGGACTGCCGTAAGCCGTTGCGGTGTAGGGAATCGTTACTCGTAAAACCGCATTACTTGTATCTTCGTGAATTTGTCTGACGCTAATTCCATCTTTGAGAACTTTACGGTCGATAGCATCTCTTGGCTTTTCATTTTGCATTCCTGCACCATATTGATTTCTAACACTATCGGAACGGACGATCCATAGCTTTTGAACATCTTTAATATTAGCAATATTGGAGAGAAAAAATTCTCGCTTATCCATTATGCCGTTGACCATGTGTGCCGTTAAACCGTCTCGTACGATTTCAGCTGTCATTTTTGACTTTTCGATGGCATTGTTATATCCATAATCACGGAAGTTAAGGGCAACATTAGTGATAGTAGCGATGGCAAGTCCGATGAGCATCAAAGCAACGATAAATAAAATTTTCCGGTTAGCGTTCATTTATTTTATTACCTTATAGTATAGTTGTCGGATTATAGAAATATAGTTAAGTAAAGACAATAGCTAAATTATTTTTAAACTTAGATGAAAGCGATACGGTTTATTCAACCGTAACACTTTTGGCGAGATTTCGAGGCATATCGACATCATTACCCAAACGGATAGCGATTTCCATGGATAAAAGTTGTAATACCATCATCATTTCAAAAAATTCACACATATAGTCATCATGAACATGGGTGCGAATGTGATCGTCCGCTTTATCAAAATCGAGTGGACTGATCGAGCAGATGGTAGAATCTCGGGCACTAAGCTCTTCGATATTACTTTTAGTTTTATCATAAAGTTTATGCTGTGGCAATAGGGCAATGGTAAAGAGCTCCGGATCGGCGAGGGCGATAGGACCGTGTTTCATTTCACCGCTCGGATACCCCTCAGCATGAAGATAGGTGATCTCTTTGAGTTTGAGTGCCCCTTCAAGCGCAAGTGGAAAGAAGACGTCTCTCCCGATGAAAAAGAAGCCGTGCCCGTGAAGGTAACGCTTGCTGAGACGACGAAGTTGCTCATGAAGAGCATTGTCAACACTAACGGTTGAGGGGAGGGTACGTAAAAGGTGGATTTGACGTTTGATCTCTTCCGTAGCGAGCGTTTTTTTACTACCCGCTAAATAGAGGCTAAGCATCCATAACACACACACTTGGGTGGCAAACGCTTTGGTGGATGCAACCCCTTTTTCGATCCCTGCACGGGTGAGGATCGAAGCATCGGCGAGACGAACCATAGAGGAGTTATCGACATTACAGATCACCATTGTTTTGAGGTTATTGCGTTTTGCCATTTTGAGGCTCTCTAGAGTATCGGCCGTTTCACCGCTTTGGGAGATGACGACAAAGAGGGTATCAGGGGTGAGAAACGGTTCACGATAGCGAAATTCACTGGCAATTTCGACAGATGTTTTGATTTTTGCATGGCGTTCAAACAGATAGCTCGCAACGAGTGCTGCATGGTAGCTCGTACCGCAGGCACAGAATTTGATCTCGTTGATCCCTTCAAATAAGGTTGGATCAATTTCTTCAAAGTAGACACTATCGTCACGAAGTCGGCCAAGGAGTGTATCGGCGAGGACACGGCTTTGCTCATAAATCTCTTTTTCCATGAAAAATCGAAATCCCTCTTTTTGGGCAGAGAGTTTGTTTTCAGAGAGCGCGGTGAAGCGGAGAACGACAGGAATGTTGTGCTCATCGAACAATGAAATCCCCTCTGCGGATGCGTAGCCGTAGTGACCGTCTTCGAGGTAGATTACTTCATGGCATTTTCCGATCAATGCGGCATCGGAAGAGCCGAAAAGGGTCTCATTTTCGCGATTACGTCCGATAATCATCGGAGAACCGTGTTTGGCGAAGAAAATGGTTCCCTCCGTATCGGCATTTACAAGGAGAATCGCATAGGCACCTTGAAGCTGAGAGAGGGTTTGTTGGAACGCTTCAAAGGCAGATGGTGCCGTTTTGAGCTGATATTCGAAGAGATGGACGATCACTTCGGTATCAGTCTGGCTTAAAAATTGTACCCCATGAGCGGTGAGCATGGTTTTGAGCTCTTGATAGTTTTCAATGATGCCGTTATGAACAACATAGGAATTTTGTCCCAAGTGAGGGTGGGCATTAAGTTCGGTAGGTTTACCATGCGTTGCCCAACGGGTATGTCCGATACCGACGGAGAATCCGGTACTCTCAAAATTTTGAGCTTTCTCTTCGAGGTTGATTAGTTTTCCGACCGCTTTAAAGAGGGAAAAATTCCCATCTTGCAAGACAGCAATCCCTGCAGAATCATAACCGCGATATTCGAGTTCTCGAAGTCCGTCAATCAATATCTTTTTAATCGGTTTGACTCCGATATATCCGACGATACCGCACATAGTTACTCTCCTACTAATTTATCAATTATTTCGCGCGCATTATCGCACATTCTGTTTTGTTTTTCGATTAAGAAGTGGTCTCGTGCTATATTTTTGTTTGTATGAATTTTAGCGGTCGCTATATTGATCTGAGCTTCATCGAAACATTGAACAAAATAGGCTAAAAGTCCCCGTTGGTTCGTCGTGGTAAGGTTGAGTTGTGCGTAATGGATAGAGTGGTCGCAATCGATAGTAATTTCATTTGGTTTAATAACTGGTTTGGGGAGGTTCAGTTTTTTAGTCATATCAAACGCCTCTTCGACGATGATTTGGATCTGTTCCATCGTCCCATCCAAGGGACGTTGCAAAAATTCTATTTTGAAGTATTTGATACCATCAAATAGGGTAAAAATATCCATCGAAGCGACATCGAGATAGCTAAGCTTTCCGAGTAAGTAGCCCAGATTTAGTGGAATGCGGCGGAAAATATGGATGACAAGCCCCCCCTCGATATCGAGTTGATAGGTGAATGTTTGACATTGAAATGCCTCTTTGGAAATATTGATGATGGCGCTCGGGGTGTGTTTAAAAAAGAAAAGGTTTGACTCGATAGAGAGTATTTTTTTCTGCTCGATTTTGGAGAGTTGAATAAACTCTGGATCGTGATTCAGGCGCTTTTCTTTATTTTCACGCTTGATCGCATCGGTAATTCGATCATTTTGAGAGGCGATTTCAAGAGCCGCTTCGTAGAGTTCATGGAGTAAGTTTGCACCGAAACTCGTATAGGTACCGCTTCCGACTCCATTAATATCGGCATAGGTTAAGATGTAGAGGAGTGTCAGGTTCTCCGGTGTTTTGATTTTGGACATAAATTGATAGAGGGTTTTTTCATTATAGAGGTTTTCACGATAGGCGACATTGCTCATTAGTACGTGATGGCGAACCAACATTGCACCCCGCTCGAACTGATGGGTGGGGAGTTTGAGATTTTTCAAAAACGGGACGATCAGTTTGGCTCCCACCTCGGAGTGATCTTGTTTTCGCCCTTTGCCCGTATCATGCAAGAGGATAGAGGCTTTTAGGAGAAGCTTGTCCGCAGAACTGAGCGGATTATAGAGAGCTTCGACATAGGGATCTTTAATGTGTTCAAGAGCTTCGATACATTTAATCGAATGCAAATCGACAGGGTAGTGGTGATAGCCGTCAAACTGAGGTAAATGGAGTACTTTTTTAAAGGCTCCGATAAGATGATGCAAAATTCCCGCATCATAAAAGAGTTTTACAATCACATAAAAATGTTGACGTTCAAAAAGTTTACGTAATAGTGTATAGGTTTTAACTCTCAAGGGATGTTTGATAAGGGTATAGGTGAAATGAAACAGTACACTGGAATCAAAATTCCATTGGCAATCTTCCAAATTAACCAGCAATTCCAACAGAGTATCGATTGGAGGGGTAGGGATATTATACGAAGCATACAAGGTCTCTTCTACCTGATAAAATCCTTTTTGGATTCTACCTGCACGAAGTGCCGTGATTTGTGTCGGATCATTGAGGTAAGGGCGAGCCATTTTTTTGACATAAATTTGGGTGAAGTTGTTGATTCTCCATTGTGCTTCGAGTAACCGACTCACCAGTTTACGCTCATCACTGAATCCTAACATCTGTGCAATGCGGGGCATATAATCGAGAACGAGCTGGTCTTGCTGTTTGTTGCTGATGAGATGGAGGGCACTTCGGACACGGAACAGGAGCTCCAGAGCGATTCGGTATTCGCGGTATTGCTCTTCGCTAAAGAGTTCACCGCTAAGTTCTTTGAGACTATTAACCCCATAAATCGTTTTAGCTAACCAATATAGGAGTTGGGAATCACGCAATCCGCCCACCCCCTCTTTAATGTTGGGTTGCATGGAAAAAGGGAACTTACGACGACGGATATCTGCTTCTTCGATTTTTGCCATAATGAATGATTTAGGATTATCGTGACGGATCGTGGTTAGACGATTTTGAGTAGCGCTCCACGTAAAGGGAGAACCGATGATGAGTCTTGACTCCATCATGGCGGTTTTGATCGTGATATCTTCGCGGGATGCCCCTAATAAATCGTTGACGTCATGGACGCGATGACCGAGTTTAAGCCCCGCATCCCACGCTAAATAGAGAAATTTTTCGATGATTGCTGAGGTGTTGTAGCCATCGTTTTTTTCATACACGATCATGAGATCAATATCGCTGTGAACGCACAACTGTTCGCGTCCATAGCTACCTAATGCGATAAAGGCGATGGGGATATTGCTCCGCATCGGGAGGTAGTTTCCGAACATCCGACGTAAAACCGTTTTATACATTTGGGAGATGATCGAGTCAAGTGTTTTGGTATGGATGACGAGGAAATCTTTTCCCTGATTGCGTTCGAAAAGCTCTAAAAGGGAGTTTTTGTAATCGGATATATGGGTTTTAAAGAGTTTAGAAATTTCAAAATCGCTCGCGCGACGTTCGATAAGGTCTTCTATTTGTTCAGTGATACTCATAAGGGCTACTTTTTATTTTATTGTAGCGCATAATCGTTTTTTCTGAGAGAAAACGAGGATTAAAAATGAGGCACAAAACGAGTCTGTTGACAAAAAAGATGATACAATCACCTCAAAGCGAGGAGTAATAATCATGGATAACACTACCATTTATCAAAAAGTCATAGATATCCATGACCACGCGATGGGGATTTTACGCTCGATGAAAGTCCCACCATACCCCTCGCAGTATAAAAAGTTTTTTGACAAGCTTTTTTTGGAGAGTGCCGATGAAGCGCTCCGTAAAGATCAGGAAAGTGTTGATCAAACCGTTCTTAGCGATTCAAAAGCCGATGTAACCCAATACCTAGATATGGTTGAAAATTCGGTTGTTTCCTTTATCGAATCGCATTCACAGATCGCATCGGTCGTCGAAGTACAACGTCAATACATCGATAATGCCCCCTCAGATTCGGTCGAAAAATTTGTTACCTTTATCGAGGGGTTAGGTGCGTTAAAGCAAAATATGTCCGATGAGCTAGAGAAGGCACAGTCCAAAATCAATACATTAAACAAAGAGCTTCATGAAGCACGCGCATCCCTAACCACCGATCCGTTAACCAAAGTCGGAAATCGTCAAGGATTTAACGAAGATATAAAGCCCCTGATCGAAGCAGGAGCGGATAAAAAACTTTCAATGGTTTTGATGATGATCGATGTCGATAATTTTAAATTTCTCAACGACGAATACGGTTATGTCGCAGGGGATAAAGTCCTCTATTTTATTGCCCAGACGATCCATGGGATGATCCGAAGCGCTGATAGTGTCTATCGCTACGGAGGAGAAGAGTTCGCTGTTATCCTAAACCGTTGTGATGTCTCTCAGGCTCACTCCATAGCAGACAAGATACGCGAAAAAATAGAGAAAAATAACCTTTTGTATGCAGGCAAGAATGTTCATGTCACGATTAGTGTTGGAGTGACGGTTCACAAGCAAGCCGATACACTGGAAGATCTGATCGGACGCGCGGATAAAGCGCTCTATTGTGCGAAAAAATCAAATAAAAACTGTACGATGTTATTTGATTGGTAGTATATTTCTTTTGCTATAATGCGCGTCAAAATAAGCTATTAAAGATTTTAGTATGAATTTGATTGAAAAAGTAAAAAACAATGAGCGTTTGAACTTCGACGAAGCGGTTGCATTGTATGATTTAGACCTCTTTACTCTTGGTGAGCTTGCGGATGAGCGTCGTCAAGCACTTCACGGTAAACAAACCTATTTTAATATCAACCGCCATATCAATCCTACCAATGTATGTAAAGATATTTGTAAATTTTGTGCTTACAGTGCAAGCCGTAAAAATCCCAATCCTTATACTATGAGTCATGAAGAGATTTTGGCGATTACCGACGATATTGTTTCTCGCGGTATCCGTGAAGTACATATCGTCTCTGCCCACAATCCTGAAACGGGATTAGAGTGGTATTTGGAAGTGTTTAGTAAGATCAAAGCACGCCATCCAGAACTTCATATCAAAGCCCTCACAGCGGCAGAAGTTCACTTCCTCGCTGAAGAGTATGGCAAAAGCTATGATGATATTATCGATTTGATGATAGCCAACGGGGTTGACTCGATGCCCGGAGGCGGAGCGGAGATTTTCGATGAGAAAGTACGCGACTACATCTGCAAAGGGAAAGTTACTTCCGCTCAATGGCTCGAAATCCACCGTAAATGGCACGAACGTGGGATGAAATCGAATGTCACGATGCTTTTCGGACATGTTGAAGAGCGTTCAGACCGTATCGATCACATGATGCGGATTCGTGACTTGCAAGATGCTACGGGGGGCTTTAACTGTTTTATCCCGCTCGTGTATCAGAGCGAGAATAACTATCTCAATGTCAAAGAGTCGATCACGGCGCATGAAATCCTCAAAACGATGGCGATCAGCCGTATAGTTTTGGATAATGTCGCTAACCTCAAAGCCTACTGGGTCACTTCGACGGTAAATTTAGCGCTCGTTGCCCAAGAGTTCGGGGCGAACGATCTGGACGGTACAATCGAGCGTGAGTCGATCAACTCCGCCGCCGGAGCTAAAAGTGCGAACGGAGTGAATCTCGAAGAGTTTGTTGCACTGATTAAGAACAGCGGATTTGAACCTATTGAGCGTGATAGCTTGTATAATACGATCAAAGCATGGTAAGGAATTGTAATGATTTTAATGATTGATAACTATGACAGCTTTACCTATAACATTGTTCAGTATTGTTTGGAATTGGGGGCGGATCTAAAAATTATCCGTAATGATGAGCTGAGTGTTGAAGAGATCGAAGCGCTCCATCCAGAAAAGATCATCATCTCTCCGGGGCCGGCGACTCCCGATGATGCAGGAGTGACCCTCGATGTCATTCGCCATTTTGCTGATAAAGTTCCTATTTTAGGGATTTGTTTGGGACATCAAAGTATCGCACAGGCGTTTGGCGGAAATGTTGTGCGGGCAAATCGGATGATGCACGGCAAGACATCGAAGATGGTACGTCAGGGAGAAACCCCGATTTTCAACAAACTTCCCGAAATGTTTACGGCGACTCGCTACCACTCGTTGATCGTGGAGCAAAAAAATCTCCCCGATGTGATTATCCCAACTGCCTACAGCGAAGACGATCATGAGATTATGGCGTTAGAGATCAAGGACAAACCGATTTACGGCGTTCAATTTCACCCCGAGTCTATTATGAGCGAATTCGGGCATGAGATATTGAACAACTTTTTGAAACTATGAGAGAACGAGCCCTTTTTTTAGCACTCTTAGGGATTAATTTTTTAATCCTTGTGTTAGAGATCAAAGGGCTCTCCATCGGTTACAACGAAGCCAAAATACTTTATGCGCATGACCCCTCTTTATTAGGCTCCTTAATCTCCTCCTCACTTCATTTTTTCGGACAAAACGATTATGCGCTCCGAATCCCGATGATCGCGCTGCATCTCGTGTCGGTTGTATTGCTGTATGAGATTTCTAAGCACTATTTGTCACGTCCGTATGATCGGCTCTGGCTTGTTCTTATTTATGTACTACTTCCGGGGGTGACCAGTGCGGCTTTGGTCGTTGATAATGCCGGTTTGGTTATCGCTTCTCTTTTCCTATTTGTTTATTTACATCTGAACGCAGGTCGTTATGCTTTGGTCGTATTGCCATTATTGGTTGTGATTGATCCGGCTTTTGCCTATCTTTTTGTTGCATTGATACTGTATGGGTTCTATCGTAAAGAGTATCTCTATAGTGTTATCGGTGCCGTAGCGTTTGGTGTCTCCCTTTCATTATACGGTATACATGTCGGGGGATTGCCGGAGAGTCGATTTTTAGATGTTTTGGGTGTTTATACCGCTATTTTTTCTCCCATCGTATTTATTTATCTGTTTTATGTCCTTTATCGCCGCATGATTGCCAAAGAGTGGGATTTGATATGGATGATTTCGATGAGTGCATTTATGATTTCATTGCTGCTCTCGTTTCGTCAAAAAGTGGATGTGCAAACGTTTGCTCCGTTTTTGCTTTTGGCGTTGCCACTCGCCGCACAAACATTTTTACATACCTATCGTATCCGATTGCGTGAATTTCGTAAACGATATCGATTTCTCTTTTATGCCGCTTTTGTTTTGTTGATCATCAATGCGTTAGCGGTCTTTTTTAATCACTACCTTTATCGCTTTTTGAGTAATCCGAAACATCATTTTTCCTATTCTATGCACGTGGTGAAAGAACTTTCACATCAATTACATCGCGATCATATCCGATGTGTCGATGCACAAAACGAGAAACTGCAATTACGGCTTCGTTTTTACGGAATCACACACTGCGAAGATTACCGATTAGAGGAGCAAACGCACTCAAACAGTAAAAAGGTTACAATAAGTTACAATAATAAGCCTATATATAAGACGTATGTTACCAAAGTAAACAAATAATCATCTTCTTGCGACTAAAACCTCTCAGATATCAGTCAAATTCTTTATAAGTGATATAATTTTCGTTAAATAGATTTTCGAAGGAGTTGCAATGGCTCAAAGAGCGATTCGTGAATACGACGGTAAAGCAATTTTCTCTAAACATTGGGAAAAATACTTCAGTGGTTTTCATTACGGTTTCAAATCAGTATTGGTAACCAATGGTGATGAATTGCGTGCATGTGCGCAAAAACATGGTTTTGAATGGTTGAAACAAGAGGCTCTTGTTGCTAAACCGGATATGTTATTCGGTAAACGGGGTAAAAATGATCTTGTATTGTTTAGAACTACTAAACCGGGTGACGTCACTCTTGAAGAAGCCGCAAAATGGATTGATGAAAAAATTGCTCACGAAACGACTCTTCTTTCAGGACAACACGGGACATTGACCCATTTTATTGTTGAGCCGTTCACTCCGCACTCTCAAGACCAAGAGTACTATATTTCAGCAACCACTGTCGGTGAAGATGATGTTCTTTATCTATCGGCTGAGGGCGGTATGGAAGTAGAAGAGGGATGGGAAGAGAAAGTTAACGAAGTAACGATTCCTATCACAATGGATGATGCAAACATCGCTCATTTGATTCGTGCCAATGTTCCTGCGGGAATCCCTGCGGAAAACAAAGAGCGTTTTATCGCTTTTGCTGAGCAGTTTTACAAATTTTATCGCGATCAAAACTTCGCCTATCTTGAAATCAACCCGATTGTTATGATCGGTAACGATATGCACATTCTTGATCTTGTTGCACGTCTTGATGACACGGCAGGATTTATGATGGGCGACGCTTGGTGTGGAGCTGAGTTCCCGACAGCATTCGGGATGGAAGATCAATCTCCGGAAGAAAAAGCGATTGCAGAAGCAGACTCGAAATCGGGTGCTTCATTGAAACTCACTATTCTTAATCCTATGGGTCGTATCTGGACAATGGTTGCAGGTGGTGGTGCATCGGTTGTGTATGCGGATACTATCGCTGACTTGTCCGGTAATGTTGCAGATCTTGCAAACTACGGTGAGTACTCTGGTGGACCGACTACGGGTGAGACTAAATTTTATGCGGACACCGTTTTAGATTTGATGACACGTCATAAAGATCCAAAAGGGCGCGATAAAATCCTTATCATCGGAGGTGCAATTGCAAACTTCACCGACGTTGCAAAAACTTTTACGGGTATTATCCAATCATTCGAGACCTATGCGGATCGTATGAAAGCACATAACACACGTATTTATGTACGTCGTGGTGGACCAAACTATGAAAAAGGTCTCAAAGATATTAAAGAAGCGGCAGACCGTTTAGGTCTCTATATCGAAGTTTATGGGCCAGAAACGCATGTCACTGACATCGTTCGTATGGCTTTAGAGAAGTAGGAGATTAATATGGGTGCTTTATTTACCAAAGATACACAAGCCATTTTTTGGAACAACAACGCGAGTGCTATCCAACGTATGTTGGATTATGATTATGTTATTAATCGTACAAAACCTTCGGTTGCGGCAATTGTTGCCCCAACGTCAGGTAACAAATTCGAGAAATTTTTCTATGGTCCTGATGAGATCATGGTTCCGGTTTTCCGCAACACGACAGAAGCGGCAGCAGCGTTTCCACATGCAGACGTTCTTTTAAACTTCGGATCATTTCGTACCGCGTACGATGTTACTATGGAAGCGATCACGCTCAAAGGACAATTCAAAACCGTCATGGTTACGGCTGAGGGGATTCCTGAGCGTTTAGCGCGTAAGATGAACCAAGCGGCTCGCGATGCGGGTGTAGTTGTAATCGGACCGGCAACCGTCGGCGGTATTGCACCGGGCGGATTCAAAATCGCAAACGTCGGCGGAACCATTGAAAATATCATTAACTCTAAACTTCACCGTGCGGGTTCATGTGGTCTTGTAACCCGTTCAGGCGGTTTGTTCAACGAACTTTCAAATATCGTCAGTATCAATGCTGATGGTATCGCTGAGGGTGTTGCAATCGGTGGAGACCGATTTGTTGGTTCTGTATTCATCGATAACCTTCTTCGTATGGAGAGCAACCCTGAAGTTAAATACATGGTTCTTCTCGGCGAAGTAGGCGGAACAGAAGAGTACAAAGTGATCGAAGCAGTAAAAGCCGGCAAGATCAAAAAACCGATCATCGCATGGTGTATCGGTACGATTGCTAAACATTTTAGCTCAGGTGTTCAATTCGGTCACGCAGGTGCTTCGGCAAATGCAGACGCAGAAACAGCAGCGGCTAAAAATACGGCAATGGCAGCAGCAGGTATTCATGTCCCTGCGAGCTTCAACGATCTTCCTCACACGATTGCAGAAGTTTACGGAAAACTTCGCGCTGAGGGCACTATCGGTGAAATCGTAGAGCCTGAATTACGTGAAGTACCAAAAGTACGCCGTAAAAAAGAGTTCATTTGTACGATCTCTGATGACCGTGGTGATGAAGCAACCTATGCGGGTTATCCGATTAGTTCGGTAGCAACGCCTGAGACAGGTTTTGGAATCGGCGATGTTATCTCACTCCTTTGGTTCAAAAAACGTTACCCGAAATGGGCAACCGATTATCTTGAAACGGTTATCAAAACCGTTGCCGATCACGGTCCTGCCGTTTCAGGTGCACACAATGCAAAAGTAACTGCGCGTGCAGGTAAAGACGTTATCAGCTCCCTTGTAACTGGTCTTCTTACTATCGGACCACGTTTCGGTGGAGCGATCGATGATGCAGCTCGTTATTTCAAATACGCAAATGACCGTGGTATGAGCCCTGCTGAATTTATTGATTATATGAAAAAAGAGGGTAAAACGATCTCGGGTATCGGTCACCGTATTAAATCGGTTCGTAACCCTGACCTTCGTGTATCCGGTTTGAAAAAATACGCGGCAGAGCATTTCCCAAGCACTCCGTTGCTTGATTTCGCTCTCGAAGTAGAAAAATTGACCACATCAAAAAAAGATAACCTTATCTTGAACGTTGACGGTACAATCGGTATCTTGATGGTTGATATGTGGCGTGCTCTTGGATATTCCGAAGACGAAATCGATGGCTTTATTGAAGCGGGTGCATTAAATGCCTTCTTCGTAGTCGGTCGTTCAATCGGATTTATTGGTCATATTTTGGATGAAAAACGTCTCGGAATGCCGATGTATCGTCACCCGACAGACGATATTCTCT
>NZ_JAFLKV010000023.1:16218-31451 GCF_019163035.1 Sulfuricurvum sp. | reverse complement strand
AGAGAGATGGCACAATCGTATATAAAGAGTGTGATTGATAATCCCAGTGTGGATGTGTTTGCGATTTGTTTACGTGAGAATGATCGCCATGTCGGCAATATTACACTACAGCAAATCTCACTTAAAAATCGCAGTGCAGAATTGGCTATTTTGATAGGAGATCCCTCTGTGTATGGAAGCGGGATCGGCTATGAAGCGGGAGCGCTTTTGTTGGAGTATGCTTTTGGTACTTGTTCGCTTCATCGTCTCTATTGCGGTACCCATGCAGAGAATATCGGTATGCAAAAGTTGGCGTTGAAGCTCGGCATGAATGAAGAGGGGCGACGCCGTGAAGCCCTTTTTAAAAATGGCATTTTTGCCGATATAGTGGAATATGGATTACTCAACACCGTTTCTGAAAAGGAGACTTTATGACCAAACAAATGATTTTTACCGATACGTCACCTGATAGCTACGGAGAGCCGCTTTATAAAGAGTATCTACAATACTGTACACGATGTTGTATGCCCAGCTCGAATGAGGGGATGCAGTTTGATGAACTCGGTATCTGTTTAGCGTGTTGTGCGCAAGAGCAAAAGATGCGGATCAACTGGAAAAAAAGTGAAGCGGTGCTTCGTGAAACGCTAGAGAGTTACAAAGAGAAGGCGGGTGATAACTACGATTGTATTATTCCGATCAGCGGCGGGAAAGACAGTGTTTTTCAGCTTCATGTCCTCAAAAAAGTGTACGGGATGAAACCGCTCGCTGTTACGTTTAACCATAACTGGTACTCAGAGACAGGTAAATATAATCTCGAAAATGCCCTCGAAAAACTTGAAATCGATCACATTATGTTCACCCCCAATAAAGCATTGGTGAAAAAACTGTTTGTCAAATCGTTTTATAAAATCGGAGATTCCTGCTGGCATTGTCATGCGGGTGTCGGTGCGTTTCCGCTCCAGATAGCCGTTAAATTCAATATTCCGCTCCTTATCTGGGGAGAGTCGGTGTGCGAGAGTAGCGGTCGTGCCGATTTTCGCGATAACGTCCAAAAATTTGATCGTGACTATTTCACCAAAGTCTCCGCAAAACTCTATCCTGAACAGATGATTGATGAAGAGATTACCCGTAAAGATCTAAAACCGTTTGAGTTGCCAAGCTTCGAGGATATTGAACGTGTCGGAGTGGTGGGGTTACATCTGGGAGATTATCTCTTTTGGGATGATGAGCGTCAGATGGAGTTTATCAAAAAAGAGTATGATTGGCGTGAAGAGCACCGCCCAGGTCACTACAAAGGGTTCAAAGGGAACGAATGCAAATTCGAAACCTTACATGATCACATGAAGTACGTTAAACGGGGATTCGGTCGAGGAACCGATCAAGCAAGCGCGGATGTCCGTGCCGGATTGCTCACCCGTGAAGAGGGGTTTGAAATCGCTAAAAAGTACGACCAACAGCGCCCTGCCTATTTGGATGAATTTTTAGATATGGCAAACATCACCGAAGACGAATACAACACTGTCCTTAAAGCGATGCGCCAAGGAAAATTCAGAGAGAGCCGATGAAGTTAGCTGATTGTACTGCCACCGAATTATTGGCTCTGTTGAAATCGTCCGCTACGACACCCAAAGAGATTGCCCAAAGCTGTGTAGAGCGGATCCGTGATATTGATCCTATTGTCAACGCGTGGGAATATTTCGATGAAGCGGCGATAGAGGCACAACTCACTAAAATCCGAACCTATAACCAAGACGACTATCCCCTTTACGGTATTCCCGTCGGTGTGAAAGATATTTACAACACCTTTGATATGCCGACCCAAATGGGCTCACCTCTGTGGCATGATTTTACCCCTGGTAATGATGCACGTCTTATCCATTATCTTCGCCGCGCAGGTGCCCTAATGTTAGGCAAAACGGTAACGGCGGAGTTCGCGGTTCACTATCAGGATAAAACGTGTAACCCTCACGATCTTCGCCGCTCACCTGGAACCTCCTCTAGCGGTTCGGCCGTTGCCGTAGCAACGGGGATGGTTCCGGTTGCACTGGGAAGCCAAACGGCGGGATCTATCAGCAGACCTGCGAGCTATTGTGGTATTTACGGATTTAAACCGACATTTGGTGTATTGCCGCGTATTGGTGTGTTGAAAACAACCGATTCGTTGGATACACTCGGGTTTTTCGCTCGGAGTGTTGCTGATTTGGATTTGATGTTTGAAGCTTCCCGTGTACGGGGAGAGAACTATGAATTTGTCCATCAATACATTGATAATTACGTCTCTGTACCTGATAAAATTTATCGGATCGGTATTGTTAAACATCCGAGATGGGATGAAGCCTCACCGTATGCCAAAGAGCAATTTGCTCAGTGGTGTGAAAAGTTGCAGGATTCGAGATTAGAAATCGAAGAGGTCACTCTTCCCACATATTGCGATACGATTCATGCAACACATCAGAGTATTTACGACAGATCTCTTGCGTATTATTTTAAAGATGAATACGCTAATCATGAGTTAATGAGTCCTATTTTTTATGATATCATCCAAGAGGGACTCCGTATTACAAAAGAGCAGTATCAAGAAGCTCTCGAAAAACAATCCCGCGAAACACGCGAGTTTGATAAATGGATGGAATCTTTCGATATACTAATTACTCTTGCTACGGCTGATGAAGCTCCTGTTGGTTTAACAACACCGGATATTCCGGATGCAAATTTGATTTGGACCTATCTGGGATTGCCAATTGCTACTTTACCAGTATTGAGAGGACCTAACAACTTACCGATTGGGGTTAGTGCCGTTTCACGTAAATACAATGATAAATTTTTACTGGATTTTTTAAAGTATTTAGTCTCTATTAATTTATTAAATACGATCCACCCCATTACCCCAATCTCAATATTAGGACTATCAAATGACTAACGAATTTAATACTGAACAGGAGAAGTTCTGGGCAGGGGAATTTGGAGATAATTATATTGTACGTAATCAGGGGCAAAATCTAATTGCTTCTAATACTTCCATTTTTGCTAGAGTTTTTCAAAATCTTTATACCAATGTTGATTCAGTTATCGAATTTGGTGCCAATATCGGAATGAATATGCATGCAATTCGTAATTTATTGCCACAAACCCATCTTTCATGTATTGAAATTAATGCTACAGCTGTTGATCACCTTCGTAAAATTCCTAATTTAACGGTTCACCATCAATCAATTTTGACTTTTCATGCACAACAACAATATGATTTTGTTTTTTCAAAAGGAGTTTTGATTCATATTGATCCTAGCGAATTGTGTAATGTTTATGAACACATGTATAATGCGAGTAAACGCTATATATGCATGGTTGAATATCATAGTCCATCACCGATTGAGCTCGATTACCGTGGACATAAAGAGAAGTTATTTAAACGTGATTTTGCAGGAGAAATGTGGGAAAAATATCCTGATTTGCTCCTTGTTGATTATGGCTTTTTTTATGGAAGAGACCCAAAACACGGGCAGGAGGACATGAACTGGTTCTTGTTTGAAAAACGTGAGTGTTGCTAATTAACAAACGGTCACTTTACGTTTAAATATTCTTCAAATCTGTTAATAAATGCATTAGCAATTTTATCTAGTTGAGCTATTAAAATAGTATTAACAGCATTAATATGCTCTTTTTGCTGTTCAAGGTTTTGTGTATTAAAAATTTCACAAATATAGCTAAACACCACTTTGAAATAGAGATAATATACTTCAGCTAAATCTGAACCTGTTTTTTTATTCAAATCAGAAAGTTCTTGATTAAGCTTTGCCAACGCAATAATATACAGTGCAGACATCGCAAATTTTTGTTTTTTAAATTTACTAATGATGGTCTTGAGTTTTTTTGCCTCATTAAGTTGATAACGAATAAGTTCTTGATCTTCTTTACGAAATTCATTCGATGATATAGAATCAAAAAATATTTTTAAATCGTTATGAACTTGTTTTCGATCAAGCGAAATATACTGTTGCATATCAATATTTTCTGCATACAACGGTTCTGCTCCCTCTAAAAAAGCACCATTGCTAAGGTTAAAAATCTTTTGGTTTGTTTTAAATATCTGACTCATACGACCGAATTGTTCAATTGATAATACATGCATGGTGTACGTTGGGACAGTAGGAATAAAATTTCCTGCTACAGTAATAACAGTGTAATCGAGATTAACAGAGTCACTATTTCCTAATTTAGCTACATGAGCCAAAGGGTGTTCAGGACTATGAGAAGAAAGGGTGTCTGGATCCAATGCCAAATCAATTCCCAATATATAAAGATCAAAAGTACCGAAGATTAAGAAAAGACCATATGCATACTCTCCAACAGAAGGGGAGCTAAATTGCCCAAAACCAGATTTGTAATTTGTACCTTGTTCAATCATGTATATCTGATTCATAGAGAATCGTTTGACGACACTCGGATGAGTGTTAGAAGCTAGAATAATAATTGATTCATTAAAAAAGTTTTCATTAATACCTTCAATAAGATCCAAACTCCCTTCTTCGTTTGGATCTATATGGATAACAATATCAGGTTGAATTCCCTGCTTATTTAAATATCTGCATGTTGATAGCGCTGTTACTATGATAAAGCACTCTTTATTTCGTTGTATCCACTCAATATTTTTTGCAGTCGAAGGTCCAGAAAAAAGAAATAATACAGGTTTATTACTCAATAAAGAATCTGTATATATGCGAGACACATTTAAAAAAGAATATCCCTCTACAATATAACGCGGTGAATCAATGAATCGAAGTAAATAAGCACTATAGGGATAAACAATATGCTCTTGCATCATAACGTAATTCTGATATTGAAAAAGGTCTTTTTGGTATTCTTCTGTTAAAGATATTTGTTTTAGATAAAGGTTATAATTATTTCCTGTTTCCAAAAAATTGATAAAAGTTTGCTTTTTAGTTTCTTCATCTTCCATTATTGAAATAAATAAATTTGTTTGTTTTGCTAATTTTGCATAATTGGTTACAAAGAGTGATAGTCGGAAAAGTTCCAGATTGTGCTCTTGTAAAAAGGCAATTTTTGCCCCCAATTTTTTAGTGATACCTTGAATATGAACACCTAGCCCAATGCCTAAGAATAAAAGTTTATAGACTTGTTTCATTGAGCTTGATCTTGGTGAAATTTTTTTGGAATATTCCACTATTTTTGCAGTAGCCCACAGTGCATTGTGAAAATGCAATTCACTTTGATCGATTATATCAGGCATTTCCGGACTGAAATCGACATAGCGTTGTGCTTCGAAAACCCCATTCGTCCGAGTAAAATCTATAGAATCAGTAATTCTCTTTGCGTAGATTAGCGAATTTTCACCGTAAAGATAATGACCGGAATCATTTTCCATAACGTCAAAATAACCCTCATCTTTATATTCAAGGGAATAGCGTTCAGGATAGAATCCATTTGCGAATGCATTGTCAAGAAGAATAAGCTTGTCATGCAATGCCACATGATGCTTTGCTAAATAGCCTAAATTTTCTTTATATGTTTCTAGTGCTTTGCGTTGTGCCTGTTGCATAATCACCCCTGATAAAATGTCGGTGTTAAGAAGATGATCGAGCCAATGGCTCGTATCGGGAAAAGAAGTTTATTGCAGAAGCTTAAGAACGTTTTGTTGTACGGCATTCGCTTGGCTCATGGCATATGAACCTGATTGTGCGAGGATATTATATTTTGAGAAGTTTGCCGATTCTGCTGCAAAGTCGACATCACGTAGTTGTGACTCTGCCGCTTTAACGTTGACTTGGGTAACGCTGATGTTGTTGATTGTTGCCACAAGTTGGTTTTGAACCGAACCGAGGTCAGCACGGATGCTGTCAAGATCGGTGATTGCCGCATCAAGCGTATCGATTGCTTTCATAGCACCGTCGAATGTTTGTACGTTGATTCCTGCCAAACTTGTAAACTCTGTATTGGTGAGACTGACTCCCCCTTGAGAGTTGGTATTCGAAGCCAAAATAGATCCACCTCCGATAGCACCCAATGTTGTACCACTACCTTTTAATAAAACCATATCGTTGGTAACACTGTACGTTGCACCAGCGATGGTAACGTCGGATGAAAGTTTTGTCCCAGCCGGAATAGCTACATTTCCTGCATTCGAACTGGCACTCATATCACTTCCGAGTACGGTACCTGCTTTAAGAACCGTACCTGTTGCGAGAGTACTTCCAGCTGTAATTTTCATGTCAGCGCTAAGTGTCGTAGTTCCTGAAACATTGATTGACGCACCGATCGTAGAACCTTGTTTCAACGTTGACCCAGTCAAAAGAATTGAACCTGCCTTGAGATCTGTCGCTTGAATTGTCGTAACTGCTGCAGTAATCGCTGTGTCCGACCCTACTACTGAACCTGCAGCGAATGTTGTACCGATTCCAAGTGTTGAACCAAGTTTAACAGTCATATCCACTGTTGTCGTTGCGGTACCCGTGGTTCCGACATCTTTACCTAACACAGTACCTGCATTTAGAACAGACCCTGAACCAAGTGTTGTATTACCAGTAGCACCATTATAGTTCAACGTCCAGTCTGTCGTTAATGTTAATCCTGAAGTTGCACCAACACTCACGGCACTTGTAAGCACTGTACCTTTGGTATAGCTCACCCCTGAAAGGCTAACATCTTCACCGACAACTGTACCAATACCTAATGTCGTTCCTGATGCTAGTGTACTACCAGCAGTCACATACATATCTCGATTGATAGCTCCTGCTGCAGATGATACTGTTATTTTTGCACCAAGAGCTGTTCCTTCTTTAATCGTACTTCCATTCGCAATAATCGAACCAACTGTTAATGTCGCATCACGTGTCAATACCTCTGCTGAACTGTTGACAACTGCTCCACCAACAGTAGAACCAGCAGCCAATGTACTTCCTGCTGCAAGTGTACTTCCTGCAGCCATAACAGAATCTGCAACCATAGTTGTCGTCGCAGCACTGATAACGATATCCGCACCCGTTGCTCCAGCACCGTTACCGGTGATTTGGAATTCGCTAGAACCCCCTTGTATCAATTCGATATGTCCAAGAGTAGACATCTCTTTTGCACTTGAACCGATAACGCCCGCCATGTCTCCAGTAACCTCAATCGCACGTCCGTCGTTTGATTTCAAGGTTAATTTACCATCAGTACTGACCGTTGCCGCAATACCTGTTTGAGATGTTTTAGAGTTGATTGCCGATACCAATGTACCAGAGTTATCATTGACAGAAACGTTGATCGCACCGATTTTAACACCGTTGATCGCAAAATCGCTTCCAGTAGATCCCGCTGCAACAGCAGAAGTCGACGTTGTTTCAACAATAGCCTTAGCTTTGATACCGGTTTCTCCGCTGTATTTGTTAATCTCACTTGCGATTGAACCCATTCCGTTTTCTGCTTTGTTATTGTACTGAAGATCGACAGATTTAAGTGTGATATCTCTGCCTGTCAATGCACTGGTGAGGTTGAGTTGAACTTCACCACCCATGTCAGTACCGACGTTCATAGTTGCACGAGAAGTATGACCGATTTGGTTAGTCTCAGCCGAAGCAACAGAGAATTTAATGGTTTCGTTCGAACCTGAACCCATTTGAATTTGTTTGTTTGCAAATGAACCGGAGAGAAGCTTTTGTCCATTAAACGAAGTCGTTTTTGCAATTGTTCCAAGCTCTTCCATCAAACGGTCGATATCTTTTTGGATCGCAAGACGAGATGTAGTATTTTGAGTATCAGAACCTGCTTGAACCGCTTTGGTTTTAATAGTATCAAGGATTTTTGCATACTCATTGAGAGCACCATCTGCTGTTTGGATCAAGCCGATACCGTCGTTACCGTTAGAGATCGCCTGACCGAGTGAGTTGGCCTGATTACGAAGTGAATTCGCGATAACCATCCCAGAAGCATCGTCTGCGGCTTTGTTAATACGAAGACCTGAACTTAATTTTGAGAGTGACTCATCCAAATTACGATTGTTCATGACTGAACTGGTGTGAGCTGTCATTGCTGCAATGTTTGTATTGATTCTGAAACCCATGATAAATCCTTACGGTAGTTTTGCGTCCATGCGCTATTAAACCGACTATAAGCAAAATATGTTCCAAAGTTTAAAAAAGAAGAGAGAAGAACTGACCGAGCGAAAAGCTCGATCAAGGAGTGAAGACTAAGACTGCAGAAGAAGTCTTAGAACGTTTTCACAGAAACGTATTACGCAACCTTTTGGTTGCTATACGATCTTGTTACTATTGTAACAATCTCAAGACGTTTTGTTGTACGGCATTCGCTTGGCTCATGGCATATGAACCTGATTGTGCGAGGATATTATATTTTGAGAAGTTTGCCGATTCTGCTGCAAAGTCGACATCACGTAGTTGTGACTCTGCCGCTTTAACGTTGACTTGGGTAACGCTGATGTTGTTGATTGTTGCCACAAGTTGGTTTTGAACCGAACCGAGGTCAGCACGGATGCTGTCAAGATCGGTGATTGCCGCATCAAGCGTATCGATTGCTTTCATAGCACCGTCGAATGTTTGTACGTTGATTCCTGCCAAACTTGTAAACTCTGTATTGGTGAGACTGACTCCCCCTTGAGAGTTGGTATTCGAAGCCAAAATAGATCCACCTCCGATAGCACCCAATGTTGTACCACTACCTTTTAATAAAACCATATCGTTGGTAACACTGTACGTTGCACCAGCGATGGTAACGTCGGATGAAAGTTTTGTCCCAGCCGGAATAGCTACATTTCCTGCATTCGAACTGGCACTCATATCACTTCCGAGTACGGTACCTGCTTTAAGAACCGTACCTGTTGCGAGAGTACTTCCAGCTGTAATTTTCATGTCAGCGCTAAGTGTCGTAGTTCCTGAAACATTGATTGACGCACCGATCGTAGAACCTTGTTTCAACGTTGACCCAGTCAAAAGAATTGAACCTGCCTTGAGATCTGTCGCTTGAATTGTCGTAACTGCTGCAGTAATCGCTGTGTCCGACCCTACTACTGAACCTGCAGCGAATGTTGTACCGATTCCAAGTGTTGAACCAAGTTTAACAGTCATATCCACTGTTGTCGTTGCGGTACCCGTGGTTCCGACATCTTTACCTAACACAGTACCTGCATTTAGAACAGACCCTGAACCAAGTGTTGTATTACCAGTAGCACCATTATAGTTCAACGTCCAGTCTGTCGTTAATGTTAATCCTGAAGTTGCACCAACACTCACGGCACTTGTAAGCACTGTACCTTTGGTATAGCTCACCCCTGAAAGGCTAACATCTTCACCGACAACTGTACCAATACCTAATGTCGTTCCTGATGCTAGTGTACTACCAGCAGTCACATACATATCTCGATTGATAGCTCCTGCTGCAGATGATACTGTTATTTTTGCACCAAGAGCTGTTCCTTCTTTAATCGTACTTCCATTCGCAATAATCGAACCAACTGTTAATGTCGCATCACGTGTCAATACCTCTGCTGAACTGTTGACAACTGCTCCACCAACAGTAGAACCAGCAGCCAATGTACTTCCTGCTGCAAGTGTACTTCCTGCAGCCATAACAGAATCTGCAACCATAGTTGTCGTCGCAGCACTGATAACGATATCCGCACCCGTTGCTCCAGCACCGTTACCGGTGATTTGGAATTCGCTAGAACCCCCTTGTATCAATTCGATATGTCCAAGAGTAGACATCTCTTTTGCACTTGAACCGATAACGCCCGCCATGTCTCCAGTAACCTCAATCGCACGTCCGTCGTTTGATTTCAAGGTTAATTTACCATCAGTACTGACCGTTGCCGCAATACCTGTTTGAGATGTTTTAGAGTTGATTGCCGATACCAATGTACCAGAGTTATCATTGACAGAAACGTTGATCGCACCGATTTTAACACCGTTGATCGCAAAATCGCTTCCAGTAGATCCCGCTGCAACAGCAGAAGTCGACGTTGTTTCAACAATAGCCTTAGCTTTGATACCGGTTTCTCCGCTGTATTTGTTAATCTCACTTGCGATTGAACCCATTCCGTTTTCTGCTTTGTTATTGTACTGAAGATCGACAGATTTAAGTGTGATATCTCTGCCTGTCAATGCACTGGTGAGGTTGAGTTGAACTTCACCACCCATGTCAGTACCGACGTTCATAGTTGCACGAGAAGTATGACCGATTTGGTTAGTCTCAGCCGAAGCAACAGAGAATTTAATGGTTTCGTTCGAACCTGAACCCATTTGAATTTGTTTGTTTGCAAATGAACCGGAGAGAAGCTTTTGTCCATTAAACGAAGTCGTTTTTGCAATTGTTCCAAGCTCTTCCATCAAACGGTCGATATCTTTTTGGATCGCAAGACGAGATGTAGTATTTTGAGTATCAGAACCTGCTTGAACCGCTTTGGTTTTAATAGTATCAAGGATTTTTGCATACTCATTGAGAGCACCATCTGCTGTTTGGATCAAGCCGATACCGTCGTTACCGTTAGAGATCGCCTGACCGAGTGAGTTGGCCTGATTACGAAGTGAATTCGCGATAACCATCCCAGAAGCATCGTCTGCGGCTTTGTTAATACGAAGACCTGAACTTAATTTTGACAATGAATCGTCCAAATTACGATTGTTCATAACGCTATTACTGTGTGAGTTCATAGCTGCAATATTTGTGTTAATTCTGAAACCCATGATAAATCCTTTTATCGCAAGAGCTTTTGCTCTTAAGTTAGTTCAGCATCCTTGCTGTTACAGACTATATCGGAGGATAAAAAAAAAACTTTAGTGATTAGGGAGAAATTTGAACCCAAGTGGAGGCATTGGCATCGTATAGCTTAGTTACATTGATGTCACGTAGATATAAAAGAGTTCCATTGATAGGAGAAATGGGGAGTGGATCCCCCGATAGGGCAACGATAGCACTGTTGTACCCGCGAGTTTGGGTAGTGACTTCAGAACCACTATACAATTTTAAATGGTTCGTTTCCCCAATTCCAATTTCGAGCATAATATCATCACCTTTTGCCGTTGTATCGGTTGCAGCGGTTTGTAGAATACCGTCTTCTCCCAAACTGACCAATCGTCCTAATACATTAGCATTAAGTGATATTGAGGTATTTGTATCAGCATATAAAGGATTAAATGTATTTTGAGTACCAAAATCATAGGTAGCATAAAAAATATTATGCCCCCAGGCATCTTTTCCTAAGCCGACACTAATTGGAACGGTAGAATTGCTCTCCTCTTTAAGCAATTCAAAATAAGCATCACTATCAGGATTTGATGCGGTATTGAGTAGACGGCTTCGAATTACTTCTAACATCGTTTTACTGTTTTGCTGCTTGAGGGTATTTCCTTGGATGATGGTGTAGTATCCCATTGTAGAGAGTACGGCGGCGAGAATACCCGCCATGATAATTGCAACCATAACCTCAACAAGCATCATCCCCTTTCTCATTATGCACGTCCTGCTTGTGTAATGATTTCTTGTTGAATCAACACCTGTGTCAATACTATGGTAAAAAATTCGACAAATACTGCAAAGGCTAACAGCAAAATAGCCAGTATGGTAATAATACGGAAAAACTTGGTTGCCATGGTGAGAGCATTCAATCTTGCTCGATCAGCAAATTGTTCCAACATTTCACCCAGCTGTGTTACGGTTCCAGCCCCAGTGAGAAGATGTTGTTCAATATCTTCAAAAAAAGGGATTGACCAAAAGTCTTTTTCACCTCGGCTCACTTTGGTAAGAATTCCATTGAACTGCTTTTTGATACGGGGAATGAGCGTGCTTTTAGTAGCGGTTTGAAGGGCTATTTTTAACGAAACTCCATTTTTTAGCATCGCACTGAGTAAACTGAGGAGTATAAATTTTTCAAAGTATTCAATGATTTTTGAGGACATAGGAAGATACGAAGCGTATCGTTTTGCTAACCCTTGTATGGTTCCTGAGTAGTTAAAGAGGGCAATCATAACAATAAAAAAGTAGGCTGAAAAGAGGATTAATCCGCCAAACAATACATTACTTAAAATAAGAGCCATGTCTAAATGTTCTGCAACGATGGCATAAATTTTTGGATCATATGTTTTTGCCTCTTCGATATGAAACGGGACGGCAAAAAAACGGACGAAAATGATGATGATTGCGGTTAACGTAAAATAGATCATCGGGAGGGCTATTTTATCGTTTGATTCTTGATGAAATTTATTTTTGATTTCCAGATAACTCACAACCGATTTGAGCGTTTTGACAAATGATCCCCCTTGTTCTGCCATCGCTACAAACTGAATAATATCACGGGAAGGAGAGACATGCTTTTCTACCGCTTTAGAAAAAGAGGCTCCCTCTTGGATGGAGCGGGTTATATTGGTGTATGCAGAGATTTCTCCTTTCTCTTTAGACGCTTTCTGGAGTAAAGAGAGTGCACTGGTGAGACTTTTTCCATTTTCTAATGAGAGTTGGAGCGTTTTTAAGAGGGTGAGGATATCAGGTTTCATGAACGTATCCTAGGGATAACAATTCATGGGAAAGTGTTTCATAATCGCATTGCCCCATTTCGAATAAATAGGCGGCGGATTGAAAATAGCTAAAGGTGATAAAATGTTCCCATGCTTTAAATACCGTACTGTTTTTAAGGGCGAGGTAGAATTGATAGCGTACTTTCATATCTCCAGGGATAAAGACCATATCCATAAGGAGTGAGCGTCCACTGTAGCCGGTGAAATTACATCGGATACAGCCAACTTTCTCATAACCGTAACGCTCAGATCCAAAAAATGTTTTTCCATCTTCAACGTCACAGGGTTTCTTGCAACTACAAAGTTTGGGGATAAGTCTCTGTGCAACAACTCCACTGAGGGAGTAGGCGAGAATAAACAAGTCCCCCCCCTCATCACGGATACGCTCCATCGCCATGAAACTGTTGGGGGTATGGAGGGTGGAAAAAACCATGTGTCCACTGTGCGCGGCTTTTAGTCCGGTAAGAATCGATTCACGATCACGCATCTCCCCGATTACAATCACATCGGGGTCTTGACGCATGATCGATTTCATCCCTTCGGCAAAGGTAAAACCGCTCATTTCATTAATCTGATACTGGGTAACAAAATCGATTTTATACTCAATCGGATCTTCAATGGTATAGACAATCTCATGCAAACGATCTCGTTGATTTAAAATTGCATTAAGGGTGGTAGTTTTACCGCTACCGGTAGGTCCTACGACGAGAAAAAAGCCACTGGATTGGTTGACAAAATGGTGAACGTGCTCTGACATCGGGTGATTTTTCGGAAATAAAGTGTTAAGAGACTTAATATTGCTCGCTTTGTCCAAAATACGCAAGACGATATTTTCTCCGTACTGGGAGGGGGCAATTTCGATACGAAAATCGATAGTACGCTCCTCATAATCACGTGAAAAACTTCCCCCCTGAGGAACGTTGACATTAATCATGTCGATGTTACATCGCTCTTTGATAATCAAAGCAAAACGTCCTGCGAGCTCATGATTAAGTAAGAAACGGGCAATAATTTTTCCATCAATACGGTAGCGAAGCCAATAAAATGAGTCATACGCGTTCACATGAATATCACTGGCAGAACGTTGAATCCCATATTCGAGTAACATTTCAAATATATCAATAACGTCATCTTCTTCATAATCCATGGCATTGAACTGTTTGATTTTACGTTCAATACTTTCTGGATCAACACGGAGAAGAGCTATGTACTTTTGTTGAAATTCACGTACAGGAATATTTTTTTGCTCAACCTTTTTTTGCACTTTTGCACTTAGTTCGGCAAGACGTTTATCTCCTAAAAGCTCTTTGCGAAAAATTTTGAGAACGTCATCACGCTCTTCAGCGATGACTATCTCAAACTCTTTCATAAGCTCAAGGTTATAGGTTTTGGAAGTCTCTTTTTTTTGGATGAAGTGGTGAGAAAGTGCAATATCGAGAAGATGTTTTTTTATACCGATTTGCTGATAATAGTACTGCTCTTTTTGGCATACTTCAAGCTGTTTCGGTGTTAGTATCTTCTTGATGTTCATTAGGTACTTTTTGGTTTAATTATAACACAAAAAATCAATGTTCAGCGTGAGAGATAAAATTTGAAAGTTGCCGAAGTGCTATTATGATCCAATGTTGCCTGCCGGGAGGTGTAATTGGGGATTAGCTTTTGAAGAGCTTCATCTTGGATAGAACTGTTTTCAGCAGTTGTTACTATATAAAATTCACTACCTGATTCTGTTGCCCTATACGGTGTAAAGCCGCTTGGGGGAACGGGTACAAACCCATTTCTCCCCCCATCAAACGAATACGGGATAGAGGTGTTGCATTCCAAATCACCTAAAAGGGTATCGGATGCATTTGTAGAGGTATTGAGTTCTTTCGGAAATTGTTCAGATAGACTTTTACACTGAAAAACCATCGATTCAATCAGATTGATATGCGATTGAACCGCCGTTTTATATTGAGATCTTTTGAGCGATGATGTATTGAGGTAAAAATATCCCAAGCTTCCTAGCAAGCCTGCTAAGAAAATAGTGATCGCTATCTCAACGAGGGTAAAAGCTTTTCGTGACACATTTTTCCTATTTAACAATCATAACCCAATGTTTATAAATGCCGCCGCCAGTATCTTCAGAAAAACAAAATTCATCCCCATATAAAGCATAGCTCGCATTCATATCACCAAAATTTGTGTTGTTCGTCACATTGAGTTCAACAGAATTGTTAAGCTCATGGTTAAAAATGGCACAGTATAAATCGTCATCTTTTAAACTTTGATAACTGGTTCCATTGAGATCAATTGGAAACTGAAATGCTGGACGCCCATTTGCGGAAGTAATATTGAGTTCCCACCCTGTAGTTGTCATTTCACGAATATCGCGTGGCAAGCTTCTAAGGATGAGGACGTTAGATGCGTTAAAATCTGTTAGATCGGAAAGACTTGGAGAAACCCCTTGTTGCGCGACAAAAACGTCATATGCACCGGAGAGCTGATATGCTTGATCCATGAGAGCAGCTACACGAGCTTTCTTAGCAGTTAAATCGATGTTGAATAGACTTTTGTAATACAACATCGCAATCGTTGATAAAACGCCAAATAAGATAACAGCAATCGTCATCTCTACTAAAGAGATACCTTTTCTCTTTCCATTGTACGGATAGGACATGTCAAACTCCTTTTATAACACGGTATTGTACTAAATCGACAATTGAAAAAAAAACTTTAGAAAAAGGAGGAGAAGTT
>NZ_JAFLKV010000023.1:10322-16118 GCF_019163035.1 Sulfuricurvum sp. | reverse complement strand
GTTGCCAATGTAGCGAATAAAATAATCGCAATAATCATCTCTACGAGAGAGATACCTTTTCTCATTCCTGTGTAAGCCTGTTTCATTGTATATCCTTTTTTGTGACTAGCAGCTTTCTTGCCGCTAAATCGGTTTTTTAGTTTGGAATCTTTAATACATACGGATGAATGGTGATTGAAAAACCGAATTCATCCCCCGTGCATCCTTGTCCGATGCAGCTGCTGACTAACTCTACGTCATCATTTTTGACAACATCCAGTAGCCGCTTCAAAAGTAAGTATGAATAGGTGTCATGAATGCCTCCTTGGATAATTAATTTTTGTTGGTCGATCTTTACTTCGGCTTCCATCCCCAATTCTTGGAGCATAGCTTCGTATTGATCATTTTTAGTACGCAGAACATCACCTTCTGCGTACACAGCAACTGGTTGCTCAACGGCAGTTTTTAAAGCACTAAAGGTTTTCACCTCTTCGGCTACCGTTTTATCTTCGTAGACAATATCGAGAAAATAAAAGTATGTTGCGACTAAAATTGTTAATAAAATAACAACAAAGAGACCAACAAGACTATATTTTTTCATTGCAATATTGCACGATGCCTTGAGCAACGTCTTCCTTTATAATTTCTGCTTCTGGTGGTAACAACCTGACAAAAGCGTTGAGGTTTGGTGTCACCACCTCAGCACATAAGCTATCATCGCGATAGCTTATCTGCTGAAGGGTGGACTCCGTGGATTTTGTCATCTCCTCAATTTTTTCAAGTTCATGGACAATATCCACTTTTTTCGTCATTGCGAATGACGTTTGACAATTCTTTGTTACTAACTGTTTGTACTCTTTTACCAAGACATCCCTATTTGTTAGATTTAATTCAGTGGTATTTAAGTAGCTGTATCCGGCATACAAAATAGCTGAAGTGACAACGATCGTAGATGCTAATAAAAAGCTACCAATCCATGTGTCCTGACGCTCCTTATCGAGGTTAAGGGAAACCAGTTTATCCCCTTTAACATTATCAGCATATACAGTTCCATAATTACGCTCTTGTGCAAATTCTTCGGGCTTATCGAGAATATAGTCCATGATTTTGTCATCTTCGAGTACCACACCGACATTTTTATAATCAAGTTCGAAAATAATGACGCTTTTACCCTGATTTTTAGACGCAAGGCTAAGGACATTCTCATAAATTAATTTCTCTTTCGGAAGAAAGGCTATATAGTTGATCCCCTCGGTGTGTTTTCTCAAAGAGACTTTAACAGCGGGAGAATCAAGATCACTGCGTACGCTAGCGTATACTTGTGCACGGATAGTGCTCATATCACTGTTAAAACTAAGAGATCCTGCTGTAAAAATAGCCATGCTTATCTCATCACATACTTGATTACACGAGGGGTGACAACGATAACCATCTCGCTTTTAGTACTGGATTCGTGACGGGCTCCCCCTACGACACCAGCTGCACTATCCCCAAGACCTGGAAGACCGCTCCACCCTTTATCGCTTTTATTGCGAAAAAGTCCAGAGATAACGATTGGAATACCCGGTTGAACTCGCATAGTGTTATTGATCGCTTTGGTAACGGTTTGAGGTTGAGAAAATTTATTTCCATTTACCTCAAAAGAAGTGTAGCCAACGATATCATTAATTTTTAGACCAATATCTGTGATGACGGTTCCATCAAGCATGTTGGATTTGAGATTAATCTCTAATCCACTAAGTGCGGTGGCACTGGTGGTAGAAACTTGCGAAGCACCACTGCCACTGACTGAAGTGTTTTGAATACCGCTAATATAAGGGGCCTCTATACCGTCAGTAAGCTTGACATTGGTTCCGGCTAGACCTAAAAGTTTTGGTCGTTGAACGCTCTCAACTTTTCCGAAATTTTCCAATGCACTAACAAGTGCTTTGCCGTTATAGGTATCATTTTTCATGATCATTCCAAAGGTGAGTGGAACAGCAGATGTTCCTGCAGAACCTAGTCCTGCTCCTGCAGAAGCGACAAAACTAAGTCCATTCTGTGCGAGAGTAGGAACTAAACTCCAATCAATTCCAAGAGCATAATTATCTTTGAGTTCAACATCATAGATAGAAATTTCATACTCGATGACATAGAGATTATTACGGAGTATTTCAAGATATTTCATGATATCGCCATACTCTTTTTCACGTGCTGAAAAACTCACAGATGAGGTAATGGCATCGGTTGTGACATTGCTTGCGCCCATAGAAGTGATGCTGGATTTTAATATTTCAGGTAAACCATTAACGGAAGGGATTTTGAGGGTTACGGTACGCATATTCCCTAAATAAAAGGTGTCGTCGCTATAAAGGATACTAAGTTTATCCCCAACGGTTTTTTGAAGCATTTTTCCAAAAGGGATATTGGATGCTGAAAGGTTAATATTGGTTTCGGAAAGCAAATAATCATTTTTACCTGAATATGCATTATTATTGCTCCCGTTAGAGCCTATATTAGTATTATATTTATTTGAATTTGCCGATTCAGACTGAAGCTGAAATACAACATTCTCATCAGTCGCTTCGGTGAGTAATGCGATAACATCACTGAGCTCGGCACCCATAATTTTAGCCCGCTTGATAATCTCTTTATCTGGGATGATTTGTTGTTCAATATGAAAATTATCGGCATTTACTTCGACGATTTGCATTGCCGGTTCGGAACGTTGGATTTGAGTGATATTGTTATCCAGTTCTTGTAGGTGCATCTCAGGAGTAAGGGTCTCTTTTTTAGTGGCGACGCTGCATCCACTTAATCCCAGAAGAACGACAGCAAGGATAATTGAACGCATTATTGTGCTCCTGTCGTAAAATAGATGGTTTGAACCCGTCCGGCGTCATCTACAGTAATGTAGTTGCTGGTGATATTACGGATAAAATATTTTTGGTTATTCGCATAAAATGGATCTCCCTCTTTAAGAACAACGGTATTGGTTCCAATTTTAAGTAGGATAAATTTTCCTTTATTGGTCTCCAAATAGCAGTTATAAACTAATTGAGAAAGGTCAAAAACCGGTTTTACGGCTGGTAATGATGGTGGTGCCAGCAACGGAGGAAGAGGCATAGGGCGTACTTCTGACGTTGCTACCGGAGGCTTCTTAAGTTTTACAGCTTCACGAAAAAATGGGTTGTAAGCCGCATTTAGCGAGAGTGTAAGGAAAAGAAATGACCAAAAATAGTTCATACCGACACTTTCTTTCAAGATTATTTTAGGACAAGAAGCAAGAAGTGTGCCAATTGTAAAAATAAAATGGACTATAAATTGCTTGTAATTATTTAAAATTGATAGATAAAAGAGTCATAACTTAAGATGCAAAGTAAAGAAATAGAATCTTCCCTTGTCGATCCATCGAGGAGAATATTCTTAAAAAGTGCACTTGCCCTTAGTGCAACAGGAACTCTTTACGCAAATAATAAAAAGGATTCTGAACTTTTGCATCTTATTCGCAACGGTAGAGAGTATAAAATCCCTTTTATGCGCGAGGGAAAAATAGAAGAAAACGGATATAACGATTTGTGTCGTATTTTCGCGGATGTGCGCGCAGGGGTGGCGGTGCAGATGGACCCTAATTTATTTGTCGTATTAGCACAAGCACAGCAATGGTTATCCACTAATCATATCAATCGCCCTATCATCCTCACCTCAGGCTATCGAACTGAACATACCAATGCAACTACAGAAGGAGCCGCATTTAACTCGATGCACCTCTACGGAAAAGCAGCAGATATAAAAATTGAAGGGTTGCCTGCTGATTATTTAGCCAGATTGCTCCGCTTGTGCGGTGGATCGGGAATAGGAATATATTCGAGTTTCGTTCATGTCGATACTTGGAAAGAGCGAGCGTGGAGGGGTTAGGTTCCTTACTTGAAAAATATGGCTTTATTTTGACCTTTTTTTGTTACACTTTCAAAATTCATCCATAATATATAGGATTTCCTTTTTGAAACTCATTATCGTAGAGTCACCGGCCAAAGCCAAGACCATTAAAAACTTCCTCTCCAAAGACTACGAAGTCATCGCCTCAAAAGGGCACATACGGGATCTCCCTAAAAATCGTTTCGGGATTAAAATTGATGACGATAAAATCGTTGCTGAGTATCGTATCAGTGAAGATAGCACTGCAACCGTCAAGCAAATTCAAGAACTTGCCAAAAAAAGTGATGAAATCTTTATCGCAACCGACGAAGACCGCGAGGGAGAAGCAATCGGATGGCATATCGCCCATGCGATTGATAAAGACCCTGAATCACTACCGCGTATAGTATTTCATGAGATTACGAAAAATGCTATCATCCATGCGTTAGAGACTCCACGTACCATCGATATGGATCGTGTTAATGCTCAGCAGGCACGTCGATTGCTGGATCGTATTGTGGGGTATAAGCTCTCTCCGCTTTTAGCGAGCAAAATCCAAAAAGGGCTCTCAGCAGGTCGTGTTCAATCCTCAACCCTTAAAATTGTCATTGATCGTGAACGTGAAATTCGCGCCTTTATCCCAGAAGAGTACTGGACAATCGATACCCTGTTTAAAAAAGATATCGAAGCAACTTTGGTCAGTTTTGAAAATGAGAAAATTGATAAACTCACTATTAAAACGGGGGATGTTGCAGCACGGATTGTAACAACACTCAAGGGTGAGAGTTTCAAAGTCGGTGAGATCGAAACGAAAGAGCGTAAATCTTCTACTCCTCCACCGTTTATGACCTCGACGCTTCAACAAACTGCCAGTTCTCAGCTCGGCTTCTCTCCGAAGAAAACGATGATGGTCGCCCAAGCACTCTATGAAGGGGTAAAAACGCCTGATGGAACCAGCGGTGTTATCACCTATATGCGTACCGACTCCCTCAATCTTGCAGGTGAAGCAGTTGAAGCGGCACGTGAGCTAATTTTGAGCCGTTACGGAAAAGAGTATTTGCCAGAAAGTGTAAAAATTTACACGAAAAAATCCAAAGGGGCACAAGAGGCGCATGAAGCGATCCGCCCGACCATGCTTGCCTTTACCCCTGAGATCGCGGCAACCTATCTCAAACCTGATGAGATTAAACTCTACCGTCTGATCTACAACCGCTTCATCGCGTGTCAGATGAACGACGCACGATTTGAGCAACAAAGTATTACATTTGAATCTCCTAATGCACAGTTCAGAGCAACCGGACGCAAACTCTTGTTTGACGGATTTTACCGTGTAGTAGGGAGTGATGACAAAGACAAGCTCCTTCCATCACTTACAACGGGTGATGCAATCGATATCCAAAGCATATCGACGGAACAACACTTCACCGAACCGCCATCACGCTACTCGGAAGCGAGTTTGATTAAAAAATTAGAGAGCGAGGGGATCGGTCGTCCATCAACCTATGCACCGACGATCAGTACACTCCAAGCACGTAACTACATCGAAATCGAGAAACGTGCCATTATCCCGACTGAGATAGCATTCACGGTTACAGAGATGCTAGAGAGCCATTTCAACGAGATCGTCGATGCCAGCTTTACTGCTACGATGGAAGAGACCCTCGATGAGATCAGCGAGAGCGGCAAATCGTGGCACAAAATTTTGCTCGATTTCTACTACCCGTTTCTTGAGCAAATCGAAGCGGGAAAAAATAATATCGTCAGCCTTAAAATGGCAAAACCGCTCGGACGTAACTGCCCTCAATGCGGAAGTGAGCTCTTACTTCGTTCAGGGCGTTTCGGTGAGTTTATCGCGTGTAGCGGTTTTCCGAAGTGTAAATACACCGAGCAGACTGAAGAGAGCCAAAAAGAGAACCCGAC
>NZ_JAFLKV010000023.1:0-10222 GCF_019163035.1 Sulfuricurvum sp. | reverse complement strand
TTCCGAAGTGTAAATACACCGAGCAGACTGAAGAGAGCCAAAAAGAGAACCCGACCACTCCGGATGAAGTGAGTGAAGAGGTATGTGACAAATGTGGCAGTGCAATGGTGGTTAAAAACGGTCGTAACGGGAAATTTTTGGCGTGCAGCGGCTATCCGAAATGTAAAAACACCAAAACGCTTAACCAAGAGACTAAATATTCTGAAGTTCCATGTCCTGAATGTGGCGGAAAGCTGCTATGGCGTCAATCACGTAGAGGAGCTTTTTGGGGATGTGAACACTATCCTAAATGTAAATTTATCTCCAAATTTGAGCCATCCGATAAAAAATGTGAAATCGAAGGGTGTGGCGGTGCATTGGCTCCACGAACCTACCGCAACAAAGAGGTATACGAGTGTGTCAAATGTAAAGACCGCACACCGCGAGAGGAAAGTGGTGAATGAAAATCGGATTATTTTCCGATACGCACTCTAAAAAAGGTCGATCACAGCGTGTAATTGACCACCTCAAAGCGCAAGGTGCTGAGTTTTTAATCCATGCAGGGGATATCGTCAAACCTGAGATCCTCGAACAGCTAAAAAACAGCGGTTTGCGTTATGTAGCCGTCTATGGAAACAATGACGCGGCATTGGTTCAATATCACACCCAGTACAACCTCGTCCAAGAACCCCACTATTTTAAACTGGGCGGTGTCAATTTTAAACTGATGCACCTTCCCTTTTATATGAACGGTGATACCGAAGTGGTTATTTTCGGACATACCCATGTATTTGAATGTGATTTTAAAAACCGTACCCTGTTTCTCAATCCGGGAGAGGCATGTGCCCGCGACAAACCACTCTCAAGCTGCGCTATGCTCGAAATTTCGGATACTGCACTTACTGTGACGCACTATTTCCGTGCGGTTGGAAGCGATGTGTTTGAAGAACGCCATTACTCTTTTGAAAGATTCTAATATGTCCCAAAAAATATTTCTGTGCTCTATTTGTAATATTAATAGTGGTACTTGCAACGAAGATTGCAAATTTTGCTCCCAAAGTGTCAAATATAAAGCCGATATTGAGCGCTACAAGCAAAAACCTATGGAACAGATTTTAGAGGAAGCTCGCCGCCTTGAAGCGCTCGGAGCACTTGGATTTTGTCTCGTAACCGCTCAGAAAGGGTTGGATGACAAAACACTCGATTTTGTGTGTAACGTCGCTTCTACCCTCAAACGTGAAGTACCGCGTCTACGTCTTATTGCGTGTAACGGCACGGCTACATTGGATCAACTGAATGAACTTAAACGCTCCGGTGTAAGTGCCTATAACCATAACCTCGAAACGAGCCGTGAGTTTTACAGCCAAGTGTGTACGACTCACCCGTGGGAAGAGCGGTTTGAGACGTGTGAAAATGTCAACCGCTCAGGGCTCAAACTCGTTAGTGGAGGCATTTTCGGTATGGGGGAGACGCACGAAGATCGTCTCAGTATGCTTCACTCTCTGAATGAGTTAAACCCAATTTCGGTACCGCTGAACTTTTATCACCACAATTCGGCATTGCCTCTGAATCCCAACCCTCTCTCTATCGATGAGTCACTAGAACTTATTACTCTTGCGCGCAAAATTATCAATAAAGCCGATCGTATTATGGTCGCAGGAGGGCGGGAAATTGCCTTTAAAGATCGTCAGCATGAAATTTTTGAGGCGGGAGCGAATAGCATCGTAATCGGAAACTATCTCACCACCGCAGGACGAGAAGCGCATACTGATCTGATGATGCTTCAAGAACTCGGATTTGAAATTGCGATAACACCTGAGGATAAGTAAGCTATAATAACACCATCAAGATGGTTAAAAGGGGTTAATTGATATGTCTCAATCTGTATTATTAACCATCGCCAGAGCCTCTATCGAAGAGGTACTGCAAGGGCAAAATACGATTAATCGTCATGAGCTTCTTGAACAATATCCGATTCTGAGTGAGCCGATGGCAACGCAGATTAGCCTCTATCTCGGTAATAAAATTCGCGGTAATGCAAAAAGTGAAATATCACGACGTTCTCTTTTGGAAGATATTATCTATAATGCCAAAGCGGCCGCGTTTCAAGATGAAGCGTTTGATCCACTCGTTACCTCTGAATATCTTCATGCAACAATACAATTAACTATTTATTCCCCTGATGGGGAATTAAGTCATCAAAGCGAACCGATACTCAAAGATTAATTTATACCGCTTTGATATAGTGAGCTATGGCATATCCATGGTTCAGTCCTAGCGCAATCGATCCACCTGATTCTTGGGTAATATCTCCCGCAACAAAAAGACCTGCGACATTGGTTTGATAGTTTTCATCATGTACCGGTTTGCCCTCTTCTTCACGGATGCCGCTGCTTTGCAAAAATCCGCTTGGGGTTGTCCCTCCGATGGCATAAACGAGTCGATCAAACAACTCGGACGAACCATTACTAAAGAGCACTTTTACTTTTCCGCTTTCACTTTCTAGCTCGGTGATTTCAGTATTTAACATTGCTTTGACGGAACCGGTTGAAACCGCTTTTTCAATATCGGCTTGATTGGTAGGGTTGGCTCGGCGAAACGTTCCGCGACGATAGCAGATAGACACCTCATTCTTATCGCACAATTCCACCGCATATTCTATGGCAGAGTCTCCTCCGCCCACTACCATGATTTTCTCTTCTTGTGTACATCCATCGAGAGTATGATGGATTTGATTTTTGAGCGACGGTGGGATTTTATAATCAGGTTTATTGGGTTTCCCCATCCGTCCGATAGTGACCACGACGTATTTGGCTCGGATAGATCCTCCGGCGATAAAAACCTCGAAACCTTCTGCTGTTTTTACAATTTTTTGCACTTCCGTATGGGTGCGCAGTTCCAGTGATTCATGATCGAGGAGTTGATCAAAAAAATCGAGGGTTGACTCTTTGGTTCCGTCCATAAAATAGATCGTGCCGTCGAGTTCAACTTTTTGTCCTTTCCAGTCCTTGTCAACGCGTTTATTATCTTTATAGAACTTACGAATAGTGGCATTATGATTTTCATCTTTTTCGAGCAAGATAATATCCCGCATACCAACCGCATAGCTCTCTATTGCTGTTGCTATTCCTGCCGGACCCGCTCCTATGATGGCTAATTCGTATAAATGTTCCATATATACTCCCTGTATAATCTTCCCATACTTTATCACAAAGAGCACTAAAATTCAATTTATGTTATACTTTCCAGATGTATTATGTAATTCAACGACATCATGGCGATCCTAAAAAACACTATCTTGCGTACACTGTACCACGATATATTAGTTCGGATAATTCTCAGAATATTATTTTTGAATTTCGTCACAATGACACAGTTAAGCGTAAATGGGCTCCTAAAGATGAGATCGTTTTACTGACTGATAATGAAGCACTTTTTCAATCCACTCTTCAAAAGTTGGAAGGACTAAAGCGTTCACATCTTGAACGTATTGATGTCGCCGAAGCACAACTTAATCAAGAAATTCATGCAATGCTTAGCACGATGCAATCTGAATTTGAAACCATTAAAAAAAGCAACTAAGTCCTTTTTAACAACATTAGGTTCACATTTGTAAGTTATAATTTTTTCATCTAAAATAGTCAAAAGGGGACTTTTACAATGAAAAAATTAGTATTTTCGAGCTTACTCGCAGCAACACTACTTGGTGCAAGCGACTATAATTATGAAGTGTCACCGGTAATAGGGTATCTTTGGAACTCAACATCGAATGAAACCAACCTAAACAATGGTGGAGCGATGGGCGGTGTAGATAACCATATCGTATACGGTGCAGAAGTGCAAATGAATAACGTATCTGATTTGCTCAAGCCTGAGCTTTCAATTCTTTATGGACGTGACAAAGCTACCGGTGAAAATAGTAAAACGGGTGTGTTAACAACGATGTTGAACGGTGTGTATGAAATGCCGACTGATAGCGCGATAACTCCATTTGCAAAAGCCGGTTTGGGATATGAGTGGTATACCAATACCCACCCAAGTGATTATGATGGGCTTCTTGTTGATGCAGGACTTGGACTTAAAGCAGAGATTACGAAACAAATAGCTCTCAAACTCGAAGCTCTTTATATGTACAAAATGAACAACAATGGTGTTGATGGAAGCAATGGTGAAGTTCATAATGTAGCAGCATTGGCTGGTTTGACATTTAGCTTTGATGAAAAAGCTGCTCCAATTGTTGCTGCTGCTGTCGCTGCTCCGATTGTTGCTGCAGTTGCTGCTGAGTCAAAACCCGAACCGAAACCGGTTGTTGTACCTGCTCCTGTAGTGGTGCCTGCGAAAGCTGTTGCTCCAGTTGATAGCGATAAAGACGGTATTTTTGATCCACAGGACAAATGTCCGGCTACTCCGGCAGGGTTTAAAGTGGATGCAGAGGGTTGCCCACTTAAAGCAACGTTGCACCTTAATTTTGCTACAAACTCCAATAAAGTTGACGCAGCAGGAACCGCAAAAGTTGCTGCATTTGCAAGTTTCCTAAAAGATAATTCTGCCTATAGTGCAAGCATTGTCGGTCATACTGATAGCACCGCTTCAGACAAATACAATCAAGCACTCTCAGAAAAACGTGCTGAGATGGTCAAATCTATGCTCGTAAAAGAAGGTGTTGATGCTTCACGCTTGAGTTTTTCAGGTAAAGGTGAATCTCAACCGGTTGCTACCAATAAAACAAAAGTAGGTCGTGCTGAAAACCGTCGTATTGAAGTTGACCTTACTCGCTAAGATAAATAGCTTCTAATCATTCTCGCTTAGGCGGGGATCGATTGTATTGATAACTTTTCTTCCATTTTTCACACTATCACTAAAATATTTTACACTAAAAATTCCTGTATGGAACTAGATCTCTCTCCCTATTGGATGAGTAAAGAGAGTTATTTGGAACGTTCACAACTGCAAAATGCCTTTGTGAGTCGATGGGTTTCAAAAGTAGACCGTTCGCTTTTAGGACATTTATCATTAGCTTCATTTTTGTTGGAACTAGGAAAAGTGGTTATAAGCCGCTAGTTGATTGAGTCTAATTAAAGCGCATTGTTAAGTGAGAATTTGGAGAAGGGGATTGGGGTTAAACAAGCAGAAATCGTAGCATGTGGTTCTAAATCGGAAGATGTGACGGCTGCCCTTTTCTTTCGATGGAATTTTGATCCCGATTTGGTTCATTTGATCCGTTTTGCCAATGAACCCGAAGATGCATCCGATCCCGAAACCCAAGAGATGGCAAAATTACCGATGAAACGCTAAAAACAGCAATAGTACGGTATGCATCAAAACCTATTTGACGAAGCGGTAAAGAAAATTCTCGTTGCAGCTTAAAATATTTTATTTTGAAGGCACAAGGAATAAAATTCCTTATACTACGCTTTCCGCTGTGGCACTACAGTTTGCCTCAATCGAGCCAGATTATTCTTCTCTATAACTCCCCACTTTGCAGCTAATAGGGGCACTTGGCGGGTTGTCTCTCAAATAACATAAATCTTCATGCGCTTGTTTTAGCACTTTGCTCTCTCGTAACAACGGTAGCATTTTTGCGTCTTTTTCACTCTGTGAAAGTGATTGATTATAGAGTAACGCTTTAACTTCGGTATCAACGGAGGCAAGTGCCGCTTCTAAATGGGTTAGTGAAATCATAATAGTCTCTTTTTGAAGCTATTATAACGATGAGGTACTAAAACAAACTCGGCTGAAGTGATTTTAGTTTAAAACTTTTACGATGAATTTCGCAATGACCGTAGAGGCGGATCGCTTCGATGTGGGAAGCACTCCCATACCCTTTGTGCCCTTCAAATCCATACTTCGGATAGAGGGGAGCGAGTTTTACCATCTCACGATCACGAGTCACTTTTGCCAAAATCGAGGCGGCGCTCACTTCCGGAATCGTTGCATCGGCTTTTACCATCGTTCGCAGGTCGCTCACGCCAAATTTAGAATTACCATCATAGAGATAATCCGCTTCCCCCAAGGTGCTCATGATCTCACGCAATCCAGCTGCCAAACAAGCTGATAGTCCGAGGTCATCGATTTGTTCTGCACTAAAGCGTGCGATATGATAATCGGAGTTTTGTATGATGATCTCAAACAGCTCTTCACGCTTTTTTTCGGTCAGCTTTTTAGAGTCGTTTAATCCCTCAATCGGATGACGCAAAATAACCCCTGCAATAGTGAGCGGTCCCGCCAACGGTCCTCGCCCTGCCTCGTCAATTCCGCATAAGACCATTTCAATACACCTAATTCTTTAGTATAATGGCATATTAGCATAGAATCAAAAGGATCATCATGAAAAAAGCATTACTCACATTGTGTGCTGGAAGCGTTATGGCATCAGCATCGACGCTACTCGGATTCGGCATCGAAGCTGATTACTACTCTCCCGAAGCAAAAGGGGATTTTCGCTATACCGATAACAGTGTTACGAGTGCAACTCACTTTAACGGAGATAATGACAGTCAGTACCAAGTAGGACTATATTTGGAACATCCGGTTCCAATGCTTCCGAATCTTCGAGCCGACTTTACCCCTGAGACATCGTTTACAGGCACAGATAGCATTGCCGGAACCAATACGGTTAAATTCTCTCAAATCGATACAACCCTCTATTATGAGCTTTTGGATAATGTCGTTGATTTGGATATCGGATTAACCGGTAAGTATGTGAAAGGGGATGTGAGCGGAACCGTAAATCAAAGATTTAATGTCATTATTCCAATGGTCTATGTGGCTGTCGGAGTGAAAATTCCTGCATTGCCGGTTCGTTTGGACGCGGATCTCAAATATGTCGGTTACAGCGGCAACTCGGTCAGTGATATGCGTATAAAAGCGGCATGGAACGTATTTGCGGGTCTTGAAGCTGTGGCAGGGTATCGCTATGAATCACTAAAGTTAGATGAAAATGATATCTATTCTACCCTCAAAATCCAAGGTCCGTTTATCGGAGTAGGGTATCGCTTCTAAGTATCATCCCCCAAAGCCCATCTCTCAAACGGGATCATCTCAATACGTGAGACCGGATGGGAGAGGGTACTCTCTAAATTCATCGTTACTACGATAACTTCCCTCACGCGATTTGATACGATAAACCCCTCCAGTGTTTCTACTTTTTTGAAGAGGGCGTGTTCGTTCGCAAAGGGGGAAGCGATAATGATTTGCCGCCGCTGCGGAAGATAAAAATCGATCCCCTCATCATAATAACATTCTATGTGGTGCTTATCCAGTTCTGAGAAAATGAGGTTTTCAAAAAGGCGACCGAAGTGTTTTTGGACAACGAGTGCATGTTTGATAGCGATATCACAGAGATAGAGTTTTTTCACGGCACTGGGGTGATTAAATTTGGCTAAGTTTTTGAGGTAGCCCTTCTCAAACATCGATTGGAGATGGAGATAGAGTTTGTCTTTGGAGATTTTACGCTCCGATTTCAGCCGTTCATAGAGATTGAAAGCGGAAACTTTTTGGGTCACCATTTTGGACGCTTGGGCGAGGATGAAAAACTCGACGGGCTCTAACGCCCGCAATAGTGCATTTTGGATATAGAGAACACGATCTTCACTGGCGACACGGTGCATTGCGGGAAATCCCCCCAGTTGAAAAAAATGGTTCAATGCCGTAGAGTCGTATTTACTTTCAAACGCTAAAAACTCTTCATAATCGAGTAACTCAAGCTGTATGCTTTGGTAGGGGACACTGAGGAGAGTATCACTAGAGAGGATAATTTGATCAAGTTCAAAAAGATCAATCGCCTCATCGTAGTTATCCAGAGCGAGGATAGAGATCTTATTCTCATGGCAAAAGGACTTCAATGCTCTGTTTAGCTCACCCCGCTCCAGACGAATATCACGACAGTCGAGATAAAGATAGGTCGATTTTTTATGGGTAAGGAGATAATTTTTGATTAAAGCACTCTTTCCTGATTGGGTTATTCCATAAATCAGGGTACTTTCCTCGCCGATTGCGAACTTCCGTTCTATAAAACCGGGGTTGTGTAAATCGTATCGATAGTACTCATCTAATAAAGTATTCATGAGCATTATCATACCCTAAAAAATAGTACATCCTTATTAAAAGGAAGCAAATTTAACCTATGAAACGATTTTTACCCCTAAAATGCTTGACCCTGAGCTGATATGTCAGTATAATTTCGCCGCCTTATATGGTTCAGACTAGATCTGACGAGTTCTTTTATCTAAGGAAAACATTATGGAAAAAATTCGTTTAAAACTTAGAGCGTACGATCATCGTGTACTTGATCGTTCAGTTGCCTCTATCGTTGAAGCTGTAAAGCGAACGGGTGCGGAAATCCGCGGCCCAATCCCTTTGCCAACCAAGATTCGTAAATATACGGTTCTTAAGTCTCCGCACGTCAATAAAGACTCACGTGAGCAATTTGAGATTCGTATGCACGCACGTTTGATCGACATCGTGTCGGCTACGCCAGATACAGTTGATTCGTTGATGAAGCTTGACTTGGCTCCGGAAGTGGACGTAGAAGTTCGCTCTATGGACAAGTAAGGAGTAGGGTGTGGAATACATTGTAGAAAAGATCGGCATGAGCCGAACAATTGGTGTACCAAGTAAAGCGGTAACTCTTTTAAAAGTAAAAGAAGTGAAAGTTTGCGAAGTAGTAGATGGCACTGCTCTCGTAGCATATAGCCAAGGAAAAGCACGCAATAAGCCTATTGAGGGTCAGCAAAAGAAATATAACCTTTCTGCTGAATTCAACAAATTCGCTACATTGGAAGTTGCTAACACCGAAGCCGGTGATTTGGATATGACACCTTTAGCGGATGCTAAAAAAGTTAAAAGTGCATTCAATACAAAAGGTCGCGGTTTTACCGGCGTTATGAAACGTTGGAATTTTGCCGGCGGACCTGGCGCACACGGTCACCGTTTTCACCGTACTGGTGGATCTATCGGTAACCGCGAATGGCCTGGTAAAGTCCAAAAAGGACGTAAAATGTCAGGTCAATACGGTAACGAATTAGTTACTGTAAAAAATGAAGTAATGTCATACGACGCAGAAAACGGTGTATTGGTTGTAGTGGGCGCTGTCCCAGGTGCAAACGGTGCATTAGGTCGAGTAAAGGTAGTGAAACAATGAGCGCGATTGTACTGAACGAAAAATTCGAAAAAGCCTCTGAATTGGCATTGCCTGAGAGCTTTAGCGGTATCAATACCCACAACCTCTACTTGTACGTTAAATCGTATCAAGCAAGTATCCGTTCGAATACAGCGTCTGTAAAAAGTCGTTCTACTATTAACGGTGGTGGTAAAAAACCATGGGCTCAAAAAGGTAAAGGTGGCGCACGTGCTGGTTCACGTCGTTCACCAATCTTTGTTGGCGGTGCGATTGCACATGGTCCAAACACAGGTCGTAACTACGATCAAAAGATCAATAAAAAGCAAAAGAAACTAGCGCTTAAATGTGCGTTGGATGCTTTGGCAACAGCTGGAAAACTTTTCATCGTTGATTCGATTGAAGTTCCAACTGGTAAAACAAAAGACGCATTGGCGTTGTTCAATGCATTGAATGTTCGTGATGCGTTGTTGGTGAAAAAGATTCTCGATGAGAATACCTATCTTGCATTCCGTAACATTGCTTCTACATACGTTGTAGAAGAGAATGAACTCAACGCCTTTTTGGCTGCGACATACCGTTCGGTGGTTATCGAAAAAGCGGTATGGGAAAATCTGACTAAAGAGAGCTAAGATGGCAGATATTACTGATATCAAATCAATCCTGTATACAGAGAAGACCCTTGGTCTTCAAGAAGAGGGTGTTATCGTTGTTCAAACGTCTCCACGTATGACAAAGAACGCTCTTAAAGAGGTGTTTAGAGAGTATTTCGGAATCGTTCCGGCTCGCGTAAACTCACTAAACCAAAGCGGAAAAGTAAAACGTTTCCGTGGTCTTGCTGGCAAACAAAATGACTTTAAAAAGTTTTATGTGAAATTGCCAGAAGGCGCACAAATCGATAGTTTGGCGGTGTAATATGGCGATCAAAACGTATAAACCAACAACCCCGAGCCGACGTTTTTATACGAACGTTGATAACTCGGACATCACGGCAAAAGCGTCTGTTCGTTCTTTGTTGATCAAACTTCCTGCAGCTGCTGGACGTAACAACAACGGTCGTATCACATCACGTCATAAAGAAGCGGGAGCTAAAAAGCTTTACCGTATTATCGATTTCAAACGTAA
>NZ_JAFLKV010000154.1 GCF_019163035.1 Sulfuricurvum sp. | reverse complement strand
GTTTTATAAATATAATATAATTATAATAAATTAATTATATTATATTAATTTTTATCTATATTGAAATTATATTATAAACAAAAAAAGTTCATAACTGGTTATGAACTAGTTATATTGATATTTATTCTACTATATCAATTATAGATTCTATGTTATTATTTCTATTTTAGGAGTTGATGTGAAAGATGCAATGCGAAAAATATTACTTTTAAATTGGTTTACTAATTTATATAGTAATTGTGAAAATAAAGAAGTTGTATTACTGTTTTGTGAATCGTCAAAGAACGAGACAATTCATTATAATTTAAATTGTTTTCACAGAAGCTTCAATTGTCATATATCAGATATAAACAAACGATCATATCTTAAAGAGTATATTCAAAATGTTGATAATGTTATATTTAAAAGATCAATGCAAGAAAGTATAAAAAATTTTATTTTTTTAGTAGATGCCAACTCTGTTTCCGAAATAACGCAATTAATGAATTTTTTTAGTGATAAAGGTCAAAAGATACTTTTTGCACTAGAAGAAGACGCGGTTGATACATTTAATAAAATTTCGACCAGTAAAATTCAAGATATAGAGCCTATAGGCTTTCCTGATTGTTTAAATTACTACCTTAATGGCTTTGATACTACGAAGCAAGGGCTTATAGCGTTGCTTAAAAATGATGAGTTGAAACCGTATCTGAGTGATTTTATAAAGTATAGAAACGATTTTATTAAAAGATTTTTTAGATACGATAGTTATCTAGATAAAGATCTAAATGGTAAAATCAATGAAGATCTTGAACTTTTAAAGCATAAAAATCTTTTAACGTCTAATCTTGCCATGCATCTTTATCGATTATATTTCTTTAAGCCTGAAGCTAATCCTACTGAAACTGGACGGTATTTTCGAGAGAGTTTTGGGGATAAAAGTATAACTTGTACTCCAAAGAGTAAGAAACTTAAAAGTTTTGTATACAGACCAAATAAAAATTTTAAAGCTTATGATTTATCGACCAATATGGAAAAGCGAATTAGGAATGATATTGCTTCAAAATTAATACAATTTATTAAATTAAATCCCAACAAAGTGTTAGATACGTATTCCATTGCAGATATTGCACATATTACATATTTATCGGTTGAAGATGTGGAAGAGATATTCGAATCATAACAACGATCTAAAAAATCATCCCTAAACTAGCCACGACTTTTGCTCTTCCCATATCAACATAAGCTCTAAATACCATTTACTATTTGGCGAGCTTCACACAGTATACTGCTGAATAGCTAGAGATTCCCCGCTGATGAGCCACAATTACCCCTAAGCAACCCTACTAAACTTGATTTCCACCTCATTACAAACCCATATTATCACACTGTAATCAACCAACGAATCCCCACCAAGGAGCCTCATGCTATCCATCACGAAGTGTTTAACCGTCGCAATCGCTGTCGCTACCATCGTAGTCAACAATCTATCCAAGAAAAATCCTTTGGATCTTAATTCTTGAATTACTAAATAACCATACAAAGGAAAACCCCATGTCAGCTATCCCATTATCCAACGAGAAACTCAAAGAGCAAGCGCCAACACTCTTCACGCAAGAACCTCACCGCGAAGTAAGTGAAAAATATTGCTTCATCCCGACCATCGAGGTTATCGATGAAATCCGCCGCAACAACTGGTACCCAATGTCAGTTTCGGAAGCTTCCGTTCGTGATGCCGATAAAGAAGGATATCAACAACACCTTGTACGATTCCGTCACTTCGACGATCTCTTAGTACCACAAGACAATGCCGTTGAATTAATACTCTTCAACTCGCACGACCGTAGTAAAAGCTTTACGATCTCAGCGGGAATATTCCGCTTTGTATGTAGTAACGGTCTTGTAGTCGCTGAGAGCGTCTTTGAAAGCTATAAAATCAAACATCTAGGTGATCGCGATAACGATGTCGCCGCAGCCGTTGCAAGCATCACCGCTATCAAGCCTAAACTGATGGAGAAGATCAGCAAACTCGAATCAATTGAATTAAGCTCCTTTGAAAAAGAGTCTTTCGCCCTTAGTGCGATTCCCCTACGGTTTGAAAACCATTTACAAATCGATCATCGGGATTTATTAGTCCCGCACAGAGAGCAAGATTCCAAAAATGATCTTTATACCGTATTCAATGTTATCCAAGAAAATCTACTTCGAGGAAACGTCTCAGGTATTAACAAAGAGAGCGGTAGACGCTTTACTAGCCGTGAGATTACCTCTATCTCTAAAGATGTAGATGTCAATCAAGGTCTCTGGGATATCGCTGAGCGTATAGCATCGATCAAAGAACCCAATCTACTATTAGCCGCATAAAAGGAAACCACCCATGAAAACAACCGATTACCGCTTAGTTATCGAAATGCAAAACGTCAAATCAGATAAACAAGAATGGTTTAAAAATCAATTACGTATAGTATTGGAGTCCGATAAACCTTATTATACTAAAGCCGATTATATCGGTCTCAGCATCCAAGAAATCCAGAATAAAATCGATTATCTCTCCGAAGATATTAAAGAGATGAGTGCATTAAAAAAGTCTCTCTCCGATGCTAAAACCGTTGCACTGGAAGCAATCGCCACCGTATTATCAGAATACGGGATTGATAGACTTGATGGCACGGTGATCTCTAGTATCACCATTACCCCCTCAAAAACTAAACTCGCAGAAACATTCAAGATCATCGATGAGCAAGCTCTTATCCAATTAGGATATTGCAGTGTCGTAGTCGATGAGCAAGCGGTTCGTGAAGCGATGTCCACCTTAGAGAGTATGAACGAAGTAGATCAATATGTAGAGGTCGGGGTAATCACCGAACAAATACCCGCTCGCATTAAAGTTAATGCCAGACATTCACACGCTAATAATCAAGCCACCGAACTGCTTACATTGGTTGAAAACCAAGAAGCGGCATAGGAGGCTCTCATGCTTAATGAAAAAATAATTCAAGTCCTCTCATATGATCTCGATCCAAGCCGTATTAAAACCCGTGAAAAAGGAAGCGTCAGTCTCTCCTATCTGGAGGGGTTTGACATTATCGATACCGCGAATAAGATATTCGGATATGGTCACTGGAGTTATAGCGTATCAACACTCGAACACGTTTCCCAAGAAACCAACGAAAAACAAAACCTCGTAGTGGGCTATAAAGCTATTGTATCTCTTACTGTCTACGATCATCTCCATACCAAACACGTCAGTCGTGAAGATGTCGGTTTCGGAACGGGAATTGCCAAATCGTTAGCCGATGCACACGAAGGTGGAGCAAAGGAAGCAGTGACCGATGCACTCAAACGGTGTTTCCGTAGCTTCGGAAATCAGTTTGGCAATAGTCTTTACGGCGGTAAAAGCCGATCTTATGGTAATCAACCACCTGCACAATTAGAACCCCCAAAACAGCATTCATCCCAACCGCCGAAACAGCTTCAAAACGCTACACCGCAAGATTACGCATCACTCTATAATATTGGATTGTCCGTCGTGACGCAAGGAGAGTATCTTATCGTTACGGGCGATGATCTCTTTTCGAAAAAGGACAGTATCAAATCATTTGGCTTCCGATGGGACGGGAAATCTAAACAGTGGTACAAGCCAATCGAACAACAAGCGGCATAAGATGAAAAAGTTTTTATTCTTTACCTTAGAGGGATTCACGTTTGATCCCAATCACAAAGAGCTGCACAACATGCAAATCCTCGGTGACGGGGAAGGTGATAATATTTTTGAAGCATTTGTGAGCTTTAAACACAATCAAGACTATCTTTTAGAGCATGGGTTCAAAGAAGTTATAGCCGTACAGTATGTGGGCGACATGATACGCCACTTAGAGCTATAGGAGCAATTAATGACATTAATACCGCAAGAATTGCTTAACACTATCCCCGATCTGTATGAAACCGAGGAAACACCCGATCCGATATGCCATATCAAGCTTTTTCTTCCAAGCACAAAATGGACGTGGTACGTCACTGAGATTTCAAAAGAAGATCACAACTTATGCTTCGGCTATGTCATTGGATTGGAATCTGAGTTTGGCTACATCTCGCTTGAAGAGTTGGAATCACTTCAAGGCTCTTTGGGTATTTCGGTGGAGCGGGATGAATCGTTTATGCCCACACCGTTTTCTAAGATCAAGTGTTAAAAGAAAGGGATATCCCTTTCTTTTAGCCTATATAGCCCTACAAATAAATATATGTGTGATTATTTTTTTTAACGTTGCCTATGTAGTGAAAAGGGATAAAAACGGACATATAAATTAGCGAATCAATCCAGCAGATTTTCGCATAATTTTTCGTCTCTATAATATAGACCTATATGTCATACCAAATATGACATTAGAGTACATAAAAAGAGTCGTAGATAGTCAGTTCAATTTATTCCTTTATCCATCACTTAGGATAAAACAATGGACTACGAAACTTACATAGACACCGTAACCGTACAGATAGACTGCAATGACTCAGTAATACAAAAGATGATACTGAATGATTTGTTGAATTACATTAGTACATTTGGATTCTATGCGGATTCAAAAGATGTTTATCAAAACAAACCCACTGATATTGTTAAGATTGAATATTCGCTATATGCGAATAAAACAACTTTGCTTACTATTAACACAGGTAGCTCTAGGACTATAGTAAACGGTTACGCCGTGATCAGATACTACATCTCTGTAAAGTTCGCAGGATTGAAAAGCTACAACGATGATGCTGATCAGCAATCAAATAATATTTTGGCATTTATATGCGCTTACCTTAATAGCAATCAAATAGTTTTCAAATTTACAGAACTTGATGTTGCTATAGATACTAATGTCTCCTTTGAGCATATGTTGGCTATCTGTACGAAAAAATCTCCTAAAACGAACTATTGGAGGGTTGGTGAACCGCAAACTTATGAGAACCAAACGACCTATATTGAGAATATTGAAGAAAGTAAGCGGAACAAAGCGATATTGAGGTCATATCTTTACGATAAAAGGCTCAAAGAGGGACTTTCATACAATATTACGAGATTCGAGATAAAGTTACAATCGGCTTTTTTTAATAAATATGGCTTTGATATAACCCCTATTCAGAATGCTTTGCATCGATATCATGTGATGTACTTTGAGGATATTGAAATAAAGAGTTCAAAAATAGACGCTTATAACAACTACAAAAACCCTCAAAGACGTGAGATTAAAAGATTAGGGTTTGAAGAATACAGGTTGTATCCGAATATGGCATATATTGCTAGTTTTATAGATTATCTACTGCATATTTATTATGACCGTGATTTTGGCGTAATCTATCATTCACCAATACGAAGCTACTAAGCTTCTGTATAAAAATTTTAACACTTCCACTCTATTGAGAAATTACTCATACCCAAAATCCAAATGATAGGAGAACCACCCATGAAAACGAACTTTGACGAACTGATCCCAAATGCTATATTATTTAATCTTAGACAAATCGAAGAACTGGGATTGATTAAAGTAGATATGGCTAAAAAACTGATATCCAATCGAGAGTTGGAGATTGTAAAAATCGGGAATAAAATTCATGTCAGCAGAGCAGCATTACTCAAATTTATCGAATCTAATACCATTGAAGCCGCAAGTTAGGAGGTATACAAATCTAAAGTTCCCCCTACTTCGTAATATCTATTCTGTATTTTTTAGCCGCTTTTTTTCATACCCACTACCATTTTATAAACAAAATCTCTAATTAACCTAAGATAAATTATATTGAAACATTATCTAAATTTACTCTCACGATATCTATCGATAATCCACTCTGCAACCGCTTGTTTTTCAACCTCATTTAGCTTCCCTTTTAAAGATGGCATAATTCCAAATTTTTCGATTGCCATTGGATGGCACATACTGTATTGTACACTCGGATTTTCAATATAATCTTTGATAAAAGCGATCGTTACTCGGCGCTTTACATCTTGGTCGTCATCGGCTATGATGATGTTTTCACGAAGACGGTTAGACACTTCGATCATCGGAGGTGCTTTTAGCGTATGAATTACTTTTAGAACCTCCGATTTCTCCATGATTTCAACATGACATTTCATACATTTTTTTTGATAAACACTATACCCATCAACTGCAAAAAGTGATAACGATAGACTTAAAAATAACCCTATTTTAATCATATTATTTCTCCTCAAAAATATAAGTAACTAATGCAGGATGTTCAGCGTAATCAATAAGAATCGATTTAACACGCTCCTGCCATCCATTTTGGAATGATTTTTCAATCTCTAAATTTGCTTTGTCAGATAAAATCATACCTAACCACTCTTGCAGCATAGGATCCCCAACAACTATTTTTGGGTTGTAAGAGAGATAAATGCACGTACCGGTATCGATACGTTCTAACGCCATTTCCCCTCTTATATCTGCTCCATACGTTAATAACCCGCGTCGGTCATATTTTCCGCCCAACCCATGGAATCCGCTTATTTCAGTAGACCCTGTAATCAATGAGGCGACATTCGCCATCACTCCGACCACTCCATCCCCTGCGTGACCTTGCATAGAAACACGGATTCCACCTCGCAGAGGAAGAGTATCCGGATATAAAAGACTCAGCCCTTTTCGCATCATCAAATATACCCCCGCGATTGTTGGACAGGAGTGCCCTGCGAGTTTGACAGCATCTGCATAGGTATATACTAAAATTCCTTCACTTGCCGCACCCAGAACTTCTGCTAGGGGATCATACATAGTGATGACGGGAACACTATTAAAAAAAGATGTATTGCTCACGGATAGCTGCCTTTTATGTTTCTATATTTTTACTTATTTTACATTTTAAAAAAAGTATTGAGCTTGACCTAAATCAAGATAGATCCCCTCCCCTTTAGTTACTATGGTTTCAAATTTTATATAGGGAGTAACATGAAAAAAATCATTACGATCATTTTTCCATTGTTGTTAGCATCTGGAACCTTTTGGGCAAATGAACCGATATTGAGCGATGAGACAAAGGTGCTGCTCAAAGAAGCCAAAATGCAAGTGGAACCGGTTCAAGCAGAAAAGTTAAAAGAGTGGATGGTTGAGCAAAAAATTATTCTACTCGATGTAAGAGACCCGGATGAATGGGAAAAAAGCACCATTAATTATGACCGTCAAGTTAAAATTTCACGGGGATTTCTAGAAATCAAATATCCGAAACTGATACTTGATAAATACACTAAAGAGGATACCTTTGTCGTCTATTGTGCATTGGAGCCAAGATCGGTATTTGCAGCGCAGCGATTAAAACAATTAGGATTTAAACATGTGATCTATCTTGAAGGTGGATTAAAAAAATTTAATCCATAAACCTTCTTCTTTACAAAGCAGAGCGGATGTTGATCGCGACCCATAAAATAGCCAAATTTAAGAGAAAAATGGCGAGTGATCCTCCACGTGATAGGAACTTTTGAACCAAGGTACGGGTTGTCTTGTGAGTGGCAAAAGCAATGTAAAGATGCACCATCGTTGCTATGCTGAGGAGTGAAACCAGCACTAATTTCCATACGACATAATGTCCGAGTTCCGTATCGCTGTTCATTAAACTAAAAAGTTGAAAATGCTCCCCTAATGCCAATCCAGTAGAGATTAAAATAAGTAGCCATACTGTTTCAAAATAGCCGTAAAACGGCCCAATAGTACCGTACACTACCTCTTGGGTCGCCTTATCCCGAATAAATACCCCAAGTCCGAACAATACGATACTTCCACCGATCCATGCACAAGCTGAGAGGATATGAATATACAAAATCCATGTCACAGGATCTCCTTTAAATTTTCGTGAGTATAAAGGTAGTTTGGATAATGGATATTGATTCAAATCAATATTTTAACCTCCGGTACGGTAAAAGGCACGAGAAGAGATCTCGATGTTTTCAATTCCCCAAAGGTTTTTTTCGGGTTTGTTAAACACAACATCCTCTAAAATTTGGGTTGCTTTAGCAATATTGCCCTCACGTATCGCCTCTTTAATACTTTTTGCCCCCTCGAAGTATAAACACCCAATCAAATCTCCCTCCGCCGTGAGTCGCAAACGATCACACGTCGCGCAAAAATCGTGGCGATGGGGTTCGATGGTTCCGAACCGATACCCATCCGGTGTTTCATACAGATTTGCCGGTCCACTCTCGTCTCTATCAATCGGAATGAACGGATAAGATTTACCCAATACCTCGATAATCTCATCACTTCGAAGACCTTGCAGTGTTTCATGAGCATGGGAATTTTCCATGTATTCAATATAGCGGATTTGTGCACCTATCTCTTTTGCATATTCAAACAGGGGGACTATTTCATGATCATTAATACCTCGTAAAATAACGCTATTGAGTTTAATAGATAACCCGGCGTCTGATGCAGCATCTATTCCAGTTAGTATTTGTTCTAACACATCTTTTTGTGTGATATAATCAAGTGTCTCACGATTTAGCGAATCAAGTGAAATATTAACACGTCGCAACCCTGCACATTTGAGTTTCTCTGCCTGTGCTGGAAGTAAAAAGCCATTGGTCGTTAATCCGATATCAACATTCGGCGCATAGGTATGGATCATACCGATCAGCTCATCAAGATTCTCACGGGTCGTCGGTTCCCCACCGGTAAGACGAATTTTTTGGATACCGTTATCAATACCGATTTTAATAAATGAAAATAGTTCTTCATAACTTAATAAGTTCTCTTTAGGGACCCAACTAAAGGGTTTTTCAGCCATACAGTAGCGACATCGAAAATTACAACGCTCTGTAACCGATACACGCAAATAGGTGACTTTACGGTCATAACGATCTCGCAACATAGATGATCCTCAATTTATCGATTTCTAAATAGTAGCCGAATCAGGTAGGCGACTTCTTGATTTAGATCAATAATCAAATTGAGGATTTGAGTTATCATTTGCGTTTAATGTACAAAGGTTAGGTTATGATATTCCAACTCGAGAATCTTGATTTTTTTAAAGATTGCGATCCTCTAAAATTATCCCTCCTCTCTTCGACCGCCAAATTTAAAAGTTATAATACATCTGATATTTTGGTCTATGAAGAAGATGATATTAATCGCGTCTATTTCCTCGTTGAGGGGGAAGTTAAACTCTATAAAGTTGACCGTTTTGATAATGAAATCTTTTTATATACCCTCTCAAACCAAACTCTTCTAACGGATATCGGTTCTCTCGAATGTCATAGTATCAGCTGTTTTAGTAATATAGAATTTTTGGTTCCGAGTCGTGTGGTATCATTCGATCTTAAAACTTTTAAAGAAGTAGTCAAAACCGATGTATCGCTCTTGATTAATTTAGTCAATATCCTCGCCGATCAAAAACAACGTGTGGATTGTATGGTGAGTATGGGGATGGTCTATGATGTCACTGCAAAAGTGGCAAAGATGCTTTATGATCATTTGGATTTATACAATCGACTAAAGAAACAAGAGATATCCTATCGGCTCAATATTCAACCTGCGACTCTTTCACGTGTATTGGCTAAATTTATCCGTAAAGGGCTGATTATGGAAGAAGATCATAAAACAATCGTTTTACAACGTGAAGAATTAACGCGATATTTCAACGAGGGACTATAAATGCAATCAATATCAACTAAAGTACGCTGGATCGTTGCGATTCTTTCTCTCAATCTTATTACTATTATATTGGTCGATATATGGCTTAATTCGGATCAAAAGTTTGATGCTAAAGTGATTAATACCGCCGGAAAACAGCGTATGCTTTCTCAACGGACGGTGCTAGAACTTCATAGGTTGCTTCTGGATGAAGAGGGAGCGTATGAGAGACTCCAATCTGCGCGAGAAGAGTTTGACCATAATTTCAAGCAACTCAGTACAGCAACGGCTGAATATCAGGGATTTTCGAACGAAAAAATCGAGAAAACAATGCTGGATGTCTATGCTCACTGGAATCGGATGGGTGGGTTAATTGATCGTTATTTGCAGGGGGATCACAATCTTTTTGATCTCAAAACAATCTATGATGACGGAGACCGCACCTTAGTACTGATGGATCAAGCGGTTACCCAATACGAAGAGTATATGATGGAGAAACGGATTGTTGCCCATCGAATCCAAATTATGTTAGCCTTGATCTCGTTTGGAGTTATCCTCTACATGGCACGGACAACATTACTGATACAACAAAATTTTGATAAATTTCTAGAACACTCAAAATCGATCAGCGGTAATGAAAACATCGGTGAACAACGCGGCAATGAACTCGATATCGCATGTGCCCATATCGAATATTTTCTTCACAATGTCGAAGAAGCGATTCAAAATGCAACCGAAGCCGTCGAGAAAAGCGAAGCCGCCACAGCGATACTCATCCGATCTGCACCTGAAACCGAAGAACTGCTAGAACAAAGCGAAGATATGATGATACAGGTGAGTGAAGAGCTACATCATACTGCCCAACGCCTCAAAAAACTCAAAAGTAACCTCGAAGCTGCCAACGCCATCCGAAACGCTTAAAAGCGTTTCAAAATCCATTCCTCTTTTCTCTTCCCTTTTGACTTAGGTCAAATACTTTTTTTTTGAATTACTTTACAATGTTTGAAGTGCATGAGTTATTTCATAGCATAAGGAAATCTTAAGGGGTCTACCCGTTTTACGGTATGGATTGAACGTGATTTCATTAAGGAGTTTTCAATGTCATTGGATAGAAGAGAGTTTTTAAAAAGTGCCGCTGCAGCAGCAGCGGCATCCGCAGTTGGTATAGCAGTTCCTGCAAGCGTAGAAGCCGCATCAAATCAAGCACAAGCAGGATGGCGCTGGGATAAAGCGGCATGCCGCTTTTGCGGAACCGGTTGCGGAATCATGATGGCAACTAAAGATGACCGTATCGTTGCGGTCAAAGGTGACCCGCTTGCTCCCGTCAATCGTGGTCTTAACTGTATTAAAGGGTACTTTAATGCCAAAATCATGTACGGAGCAGACCGTCTGACCCAACCCCTTTTACGGATGAACGATAAAGGGCAATTTGACAAGCATGGTAAATTTAAACCTATTAGCTGGAAACGTGCGTTTGATGAAATGGAAGTACAGATTAAATCTGCCCTCAAAGAAAAAGGGCCGACCGGTATCGCCATGTTCAGTTCAGGTCAACAAACTATTTTGGAAGGAAACGCTGCTCTTAAACTGATGAAGGCAGGTTTCCGTACCAACAATATCGATCCGAATGCCCGTTTGTGTATGGCATCTGCCGTTACCGGATTTATGAACGTTTTCGGAGCAGATGAACCCTCAGGATGTTATGATGATATCGAACTCGCTGAAACGATTGTAGCGTTCGGTTCGAATATGGCGGAGATGCACCCTATTCTCTGGTCTCGTGTCTCTGATCGTAAACTCAGCAATCCAGATAAAGTACAAGTAGTCGTTCTCTCAACGTACAAACACCGTACGATGGACCTTGCAGACGTCGAAATCATCTTTAAGCCTAATACCGATTTAGCGATTTTCAACTATATCGCCCGCGAGATTGTTTACAACCACCCCGAAGCGATTGATTGGGATTTTGTCAACAAATACATTATATTTGCTACTGGTCCCGTCGATATCGGCTACGGATTGCGCGAAGATATTCATCATCCAAAATACAAAAAAAGTGAACTTGATACCGCCGCCAAGCAAAAATCGAAAGTTCTCACCGCCGATGAGGGTGTCAGCTTAGGCTATTTGGGCTACAAAGCGGGTGATACGCTCGAGATGAAAAATACCAATGATGCCAATAAACACTGGAAAATCACTTTTGAAGAGTTTAAAAAGGGTCTTGCACCTTATACTCTTGATTATACGGCGCATGTTGCCAAAGGTGACCCTGATGAGAGCATTGAAGATTTCAAAGTAAAACTTCAAAAAATGGCCGATCTCTACATCGAGAAAAAACGTAAATGTCTCACCTTCTGGACGATGGGGTTCAATCAACACACCCGTGGTACATGGGTCAACGAACAAGCATATATGATCCATTTCCTTCTCGGAAAACAAGCTAAACCGGGAAGTGGAGCGTTCTCTCTTACCGGTCAACCATCCGCCTGCGGAACCGCACGTGAAGTGGGGACATTTAGTCATCGTCTTCCAGCAGATATGGTCGTTATGAACCCTGCCCATCGTAAAAGAGCCGAAGAAATTTGGCATGTTCCAGCCGGCACAATCAATCCAAAAGCGGGATCCCATTTCACTCAGATCCATCGTGATCTTGAAGACGGTAAAGTGAAATTTGCCTGGGTGAGCGTTTGTAACCCGTATCAAGATACGGGCAATGCAGAGCACTGGATCAAAGCCGCTCGTGAAATGGATAACTTTATTGTTACCTCTGACGGATATCCGGGGATTTCGGCGAAAGTATCGGATTTGATCCTTCCGAGTGCCATGATGTATGAAAAATGGGGGGCATACGGTAATGCGGAACGTCGTACTCAACACTGGCGTCAGCAGGTCACTCCAATCGGAGACGCGATGTCCGATACATGGCAGTTTGTTGAGCTTTCTAAACGATTTACCATCAAAGAAGTATGGGGAGCACAAAGAATTCCAGGACTTGATAATGGATTGCCGGATGTCATGGGTGCAGCAAAAGCGATGGGGTACAAGGAGACCGATACCCTTTATGATGTTTTATTTGCCAATCCAACTGCAAAAAGCTATAAATGGCCTGATCCGGTCGGTAAAGGATACCAAAACTCTGAAGTCGAAGGGGACAAACGTAACGTCATCGGAAGTGATGGCAAACCATTTAAAGGGTATGGCTTCTTCCTCCAAAAATACCTATGGGAAGAGTACCGCAAATTCGGTGACGGACATGGACATGACTATGCCGACTTTGACACCTATCACAGAGTACGCGGTTTGAAATGGCCGGTTGTGGATGGAAAAGAGACCGCATGGCGCTACAACGCCAAATACGATCCGTATGCGAAAAAAGCGAACAGCGGTCCGTTCTCATTTTACGGGCATGCCTTTAAAGAGATCCCATCGGGTAATCTCCAAGGGGTTACCGATCAAACAAAAGTTCATTTGGACGGTAAAGCCAAAATCTTTTTCCGACCATACATGGAACCGACCGAAGTACCCGATAGCAACTACGATATCTGGCTTTGTACCGGTCGGGTGTTAGAACATTGGCACAGCGGAACAATGACGATGAGGGTTCCTGAACTCTATCGTGCCGTCCCTGAAGCACTCTGTTATATACATCCGAAAGATGCTGAAAAACGGGGAGTCAAACAAGGGGATATGGTGTGGGTCGAATCTCGTCGCGGCAAAGTAAAAGCGCACGTCGAAACACGGGGTCGTAACCGTCCTCCGCGCGGACTCGTATTTGTTCCATGGTTTGATGAAAAAGTCTTCATCAATAAAGTTTGTTTGGATCATACCTGCCCGATTTCCAAACAAATCGACCATAAAAAATGCGCTGTCAAAATCTATAAAGCATAACGGACAAAGTGATGAAATCTTCTCCGTCAAACGATCGTCGCTACTTTCTCCTCTCCATCGCGAGAGGTATTGGGCTAAGTGCGATGGGTGCGTTGGTATGGAGTGCCTATGTGGGAGAGGTAAAAGCTGCTCCATTAGTTTTACGCCCTCCGGGTGCATTGAGTGAAAATGAGTTCATTAAAAACTGCATTAAATGCGGATTGTGTGTGGAAGCGTGTCCTTACGATACGCTCAAGTTGGCGAAACCAGGAGATAATCTTCCTCTGGGAACGCCCTACTTTACTCCACGCACAATTCCCTGTTATATGTGCAGTGACATACCCTGTGTTCCGGTATGCCCAAGCGGTGCATTGAATGAATCATCGGTTAGCAGCTATATCCAAGCGCAGGCCAAGCTAAACATCAACAGAGCCCGTATGGGATTGGCGGTTATCGATGAGGAATCGTGTATTGCGACATGGGGGATTCAGTGCGATGCGTGTTATCGCGCCTGCCCTTTGATGGGTCAAGCTATTACGATTGAATTTTCTAAAAATGAGCGAACCGGAAAACATGCGTTTCTCAAACCCGTCGTTCATGCGGATGTTTGTACGGGATGCGGTATGTGCGAGCATGCCTGTGTCACACAAAAAGCGGCGATTTACGTCTTGCCTAGAGCCTTGGCGATGGGGGAAGCGGGAAATCATTACATCAAAGGATGGGATCCTAAAGATGAACAACGTCTTGATAGTATCAAGAAAGAAGTTCCGCATGAGCTCACCAAAACCAAATTGAGCGAAAAAAGTGCCATTGATTCACTCAATGACGAAAGTGGGCTGTAATGAAACATTATCGCTACCTTTTTATGCGACGGTTTACCCAAGTTGCGGTATTGCTCCTCTATATCGGAGCCAACGCCTGGGGATGGAAAATACTCAGAGGTGATCTCAGCGCCTCATCACTGTTAGGCGTCGTTCCACTGGCTGATCCGTATGCGGTGGTTCAAATCGCTGTTACCGGTGCAACACTGGGGATGGATATCATCCTCGGAGCACTTATAGTCACCTTCTTTTACGGGGTGATCGGTGGCCGTGCATTTTGCAGTTGGGTGTGTCCGATTAACATGATCACCGATACTGCCGCATGGCTGCGTCGTAAATTACGATTGTCAGAAATCCAAAAGCGGTTTTACATTAGCCGTTCGCTTCGATATTGGATTTTAGGTTTGAGTTTAGTTTTGTCAGCGGTGATGGGGGTGGCGGCATTTGAGCTGATCAGCCCTGTTTCCATGGCGCATCGCGGTGCCGTTTTCGGTATGGGTATGGGAGGCGGTGCGTTAGCGGTTATATTTTTGTTTGATCTGTTGGTTCATGAAAATGGATGGTGCGGTTACATTTGTCCGCTAGGTGCATCGTATGCGCTTATCGGTAAATTTTCCCTTATCCGTGTTCACCATGATGCCAATAAATGTACCGATTGCAGAGATTGTATCACGGTGTGTCCTGAAAAAGAGGTGCTCCATATGATCAATCGCAGCAGTGAGAGTGTCTTGATGGGTGAATGCACCAATTGCGGCAGATGTGTTGATGTTTGTAAAGAAGACGCGCTCGGATTTTCAATTCGAAGTCAGTTAAAACAATCAAAGGATGAAGAATGAAAGCAAATCGAATCATCGGTAGCCTAGTAGCTGCTTGTATTTTAATCAGCGGTGTCTATGCCGCAAGCAATGTCAATGCCGGTATAGACGAAAAAGATTTGGGAATGCGTAAAACAGAAGTTTATACTGAAGAGACTGCTGCCCCAGATGGTACAAACTACCACAAAGAAGCACCCGGAACCTCTAAAAAAATTCAGCGTGCCTATGTAAATGCACCGCCGATGATCCCCCATGACATCAGTGATTTGGGTGAAATCGACAAAAATAATAATGCATGTCTGGGATGTCATATGCCAGATGTTGCAATCACTATGGGGGCAACACCTATCCCGAAAACCCATTTTACTAATTTCCGTCCTGCGGTAGAATCGGATGCTGATGATAATTTCAAATCCGAAAGCAACGATCAAATGATTAAAAAAGATCTTCATGGACAACTATGGCAAGGGCGCTACAACTGCACTCAATGTCATGCTCCGCAAACGCAAGGAAAACTACGGGTTGAGAGTAGTTTTAAAGCAGATTACACCGATAAAAAAGGTCAAAAACATAAAAATAAATCGTATTTGATGGATGAGATTGAAGCCGGTGTACAAGTCGGAAACGGATTATAAGATGACCACACCAACACGCCGCAATTTTTTTGGTGCTTTGGGTTCCCTTTTTAAAGAGAACCGAGGTCCCATTCGTCCTCCCTATGCATCTATAGCGGCAACGTTTAATGAATGCCGCAGTTGTGAGGGGATGTGTGTAAGCGCGTGTGAAGAGAACATTATCCATCGTGATGAAAAAGGGATCCCCTTTCTGGATTTCAAAACCAATGGGTGCAGTGATTGTCATAAATGTATGGAAATATGTACGCCCAATGTTTTAAATGAGCCGGATCGTTTTATCCAAGGACGGGCTCGTATCACCTCTATGATATGTATGTCCCACCACGATACGATCTGTTTCGCTTGTAAAGATCCGTGTTTGGAAGATGCTATTGTTTTCCAGGGGATGTTTCGTCCTGTGATTATCCCGGAAAAATGTACCGCATGCGGTTATTGTATTGCAGTGTGCCCTAATGGAGCCATTGAGGTTGTAGGATGAATTTTTTAGCTTTATTAGTAGCAATGACATTATCCCTTAATGCCGCGATTCTTCCTTCCAGTGTCATCAAAACAGATGCATCTATTTCTGATATGGTGATGAGTGATGGAAAAATCTATGCGGCTACCGATGGCGGAGTGGTCAATGTATTTGATTCAAAAACCTTTAAAAAGTTGACTCTCCTTCGTGTTCCTGAGATAAAAGGCCGTGATGGGAAGTTATTTTCACCGAAAATTTATTCGGTTGATCACTATAAAGGATCAACCGTAATGGTCACTGAAAGCGGCGGAGATTTTCGAAATGTTTATTTGATCCGTGATGGAAAGAGCATTAAAATTATTGATAACGGGCGCGGATTATTGATCAAAAAAGCCCGTTTCCTTGACTTAGATCATTTACTCTTCGGTCTCTCAGGTGATACCATTGTTTTAATGGATATCTCAAAAAACACCCTTGTATATCAAGTTCAAGCAGGTGGAGGAGTGTTTAGAGATATGGCATTAAGTCCTTTAAAATCGCTTGTTGCTGTTGCCGATGAGAGTGGTGAAATTACGATGATTGAAGCTAAAAGTGGACGCCATATTAAAACACTGCATGCTATCAACGTTGATAATATCAATCGGATCGATTATAAACAAAATACGATTCTCAGCGCCGGACAAGATCGACGTGTCGGTATTTATCGCCCAACTGATAGTTATTTTATCGAAACGGACTTTTTTGTTTATGCAGTAGGACTCAGCCCATCCGGTGTAAAAGGGGTTTATACCGATGGAATGGATAATGAGTTACAGGTATTTAATACGGGAACCAAAGCCAAAATCGTCCGTCTCCAAAGTGGAGATGTAATTTTGGACACCCTCATTTTTCTCGATGAGCACCGACTGATCGGTGCCGGCGAAGAAAACAAAATTTATTATTGGAGACTACCGTGAATATTTCAAGTATTGTGGTGCAAACCAACCCGACCTACACCGATGAAGTTGTCGAAATTCTCAAAGCAGCTGATTTTTGTGATTACCATTTTCATGATGAAAAAGGGAGAATCATTGTAACCATAGAGGGTGAGGGTGTCGAAGAAGAGATCCCGAAACTCGTCAAGATTCAAGAAATGGATCATGTCATCTCAGCGGATATGTCGTTTGCTTTTAGCGAAGACGAGCTCAATGCTGAGCGTGATAAATTGGAGTTAGTAGGCAATGATATCCCTCAGTGGCTAAATGATGAAAACGCTACTAAAAGAGATATTAAATACAACGGCGATCTGAAAGATCGATTTTAACTTTAGGAGAAGAAGATGAAAAGAATCACCTTATCAGCTATAGCTGTTTTAACCTTGTTGCCAAACCTACTCAGTGCAGAGGGATTTACCCTTTTCAGTAACGCAAAGTTTAACGGAGAAATACGTCCGCGTTATGAGAGTGTGGATGATGAGAGCAATACAAAAGACAACGCTAATGCGTTTACCGTACGTGCAACACTTGGGGTAGAAGCAAACCTGCTCGGAGTTGACGGATTGAGCATGAAAGTGGACGGAACAACCGTTCAAGCAATCGGCGGTGAACATTATGACAGCGGATCAAACGGATTGATGTACGATAAAGTCGTAGATCCTGAACAAACCCGTTTTTCACAAGCCTATCTTCAATACAAACTCGGAAAAACAGTCGCTAAAGTAGGACGACAGGTTATTAATCTTGATAATCAACGTTTTATCGGTTCAGTCGATTGGCGCCAAATGATGCAAAGCTTTGATGCGGCAGTGATCAGCGACAGCACCATTGATAACCTAACCCTCATTGGTGCCTATGTATGGGGTCGTGCTCCAGTTAGTGATTTAGGGACGAGCGATACCAACTCCATCATCTTAAACGGAGCGTATAAAGTGAGCGATATGCTCAAAGTTACAGCATACGATTACATGATCTCCTCCGCCAGTGACACAATCGGAATGGCTTTGACCGGAGATATACCTCTTGCTTCGGCAAAAATCGCTTACCGCGCAGAGTATGCTACCCAAGGTGATGCATCACGGGACACGAACAATCTTCCTGCGAATCAAGATGTAAAAGCCGATGCTTCGTATTACAATCTCGATGCTCTCGCTAATATCAACGGTATTCTTGCCGGTGCGGGATATGAGTTCTTGAGCGGACACACTGCAGGTGATGACAAAACAGCTTTTTTTGCTCCATTAGGGACACTTCATGCGTTCAACGGATGGGCAGATAAGTTTTTAGCATCAACGCCAGCGGGCGGATTATGCGATGCGAGTGCAACACTCGGGTACACAACACCTGCTTTTGGAAAAGCGATGCTTGTTTATCATGATTTTGAAACCGATGTAGCGATGAACGGGAAAAGTGATCTCGGTAGTGAATGGGATATGCTCTATACCAATACTATCCCTGGAATTAAAGGTTTGAGCGGACTTGCGAAAGCAGCCTACTTTAAAGCCGGCGATGTAACCGGATATACGGCAGATGTGAGCAAAATCTGGCTCCAACTTAGCTATAAATTTTAAAAGGAAAATACTCTATGGAGCCGATCAAACATGTTCTTAAACGAGACGGCTCTACAGAGCCGTTTTACCCTTTTAAAATCGAAGACGCCATTGCCAAAGCATTTAAAAGTGTTTCAGTTCCTTTAGACGAAAACGTCGTGACGGAAGTATTGTTTAGTGTTTTGCATGAGGGTATAGTGGATGTGGAGTCGATTCAGGATCTCATCGAGCGCACTCTTTACGGTGCGGGCTACTTCGAAGTGATGAAATCCTTTATCACCTATCGATTTTTACATAAAATGCAGCGAGAACATATCTTGGGACTGGGAGAAGATACGACCTACGTCAACTCCACCCAAAGTGTCGAAGAGTATATTCACAAATCCGACTGGCGGGTCAATGCCAATGCCAATACCGGATACTCTAATGCCGGATTGGTGAATAATCTCGCGGGCAAAGTGATCGCTAACTTTTGGCTCGATAAAGTTTACGCGCCTCACGAAGGAGCCGCACACCGTAACGGCGATATCCATATTCATGATCTTGATTGTTTGACAGGCTATTGTGCCGGATGGAGCCTCAGAGCCCTACTCAATGAAGGATTTAACGGAGTACGGGGACGAGTGGAGAGTAATCCCCCTCGCCATTTTCGAGAAGCGCTGGGACAAATGGCCAATTTTTTAGGCATTTTACAATCCGAATGGGCGGGAGCACAGGCATTTAGCTCGTTTGATACCTATTTGGCTCCGTATGTTTTTGCCGATGAGCTCTCTTTTATCGAGATAAAAAAAGCGATACGTGGGTTTGTGTATAACCTCAATGTCCCGGCACGATGGGGACAGTCACCCTTTACCAATATCACACTGGATTGGATGGTTCCGGATGATCTTGCATTGCAATTTCCTACCTGCAAGGACATCCATCTGTTCCATAACTTTCCCTTTACTGCCCATCATCAGCGTAAACTGTTTGAACGGGATAAAAGAGTTATGAGCGATCTGACCTACTCTGATTTTCAGAGCGAAATGAACCAAATCAACCGTGCCTTTTATGAAGTCATGAGTGAGGGCGATGCAACAGGGGCCCCGTTTACGTTTCCGATCCCCACCGTCAATATCACCGAAGATTTCGACTGGTACGGACCCAACACCGATGTCCTTTTTGAAAACACCGCTAAAATCGGCTCCAGCTACTTTCAAAATTTTGTAGGGAGTCAATATCTTCGGGATGAAAACGGTCAGCCGATCGACAATCCCGACGCCTATAAACCGGGGCATGTACGAAGTATGTGCTGTCGATTACAGCTTGATTTGCGCGAACTGCTCAAACGTGGCGGCGGACTTTTCGGAAGTGCAGAGATGACGGGAAGTATCGGCGTCGTTACGATCAATATGGCACGATTGGGATACCTATACAAAGACGATCATGCACGGTTGATGGAAGAGTTGGATGCACTGATTGAAATTTCTTATTCGACATTAGAGAAAAAACGGCTTTTTGTCCAAGACATGTTTAATCGCGGTCTCTATCCCTACACCGCCCGTTATCTGAAAGGGTTTCATAACCATTTCTCGACTATCGGAGTCAACGGGATGAACGAAATGATCCGTAATATGAGCTGCGATACCGAAAATATCTCTACCGAATGGGGAACACAGTTCGCCCTCTCGATCCTCGATCATATGCGCGAAAAAATGCGTACATTCCAAGAAAAGAGCGGCAACCTCTATAATCTTGAAGCGACTCCGGCAGAGGGGACAACGTATCGTTTTGCGAAAGAAGATATCAAACGCTATCCCGATATCCTCCAAGCGGGTGAGGGAGAAAATATTTATTATACGAACAGTTCACAGCTTCCTGTGGATCTCACCTCTGATCCGTTCGAGGCTCTAACGCTTCAAGACGAACTTCAATGCCGCTATACGGGAGGTACTGTTTTGCATCTGTACATGGGCGAGCGGTTGAGCTCCGGCGAAGCATGCCGTCGTTTGGTTAAAAATGTCATTACCAACTTTCGCCTTCCCTACATCACGGTGACTCCGACTTTTTCGGTCTGTCCCGTACACGGCTATCTCAACGGTGAGCATGAGTATTGCCCGAAATGCGATAGTGAAATCTTTGCCCGCGAGTCTGCATGATATGCATAACCCATGAAAGCTCTTTATGATCTAACCCCCTTTACCCTACTCGATTTTCCCGATATCCCTGCGGCCATTTTTTGGTTTGCGGGGTGCAATCTGCGTTGTGTTTATTGCTACAACCCCGATATTGTTCTAGGCTCTGCCCGTATCGATGAAGCGGATGCTCTCTCCTTTTTAACGAAGCGAGCCGGACTCCTCGAAGGGGTCGTTCTCAGCGGCGGAGAAGCTACACTCTATCCCAATTTACTCTCTTTTTGCCGTTCCATCAAAGCCCTCGGATATAAGATTAAACTCGATACGAACGGAATGCGACCTGATATCATTTCATCCTTTTTGGAAAAGGGTCTATTAGACTATGTCGCCCTAGATTACAAAGCCCCCTCTTCCGAAATGCTACGTATCTGCGGTGGTGGAAGTGAACTCCGTTTTTGGGAGAGTTTTCATCTCATCAAAAAATCTTCCGTTAATTTTGAAGTACGGACAACGTTTCATCCTGAACTACTCACTGAAGACCAGATCATTACCATGGCAAATAAACTCAAAAGTGAAGGTTATAAGCGACCTTTTTACGTGCAGCTTTTTCGCAATGATGTCCAAACGCTGGGGAATATCCCCCATTCCAAACACGTAATCGATTATTCATTGCTTGAACATTTTGTAATTCTCCGCAATTGACCTATATCAAAGACTTTCTTCTGTAAACGCTTTACAATAACGTATTCTTTATATAGGAGTTTGCAATGAAAAAAGTGTTAGTTGCGGTAAGTGTTTTGTTCGGTCTATGGAGTACGTCTTCGGCGGATGAAGGGACGGATCTATTTAAAAAATGTGCGGCCTGTCATGGTGTTCAGGGTGAAAAATCGGCACTTGGTAAAAGCAAAATCATCAAAGATATGAGCAGTGCACAAATTATCATGGCACTCAAAGGATACAAAGACGGTACCTACGGTGCAGCGTCAAAAGCGATTATGAAAGGGCAAGTTATGTCATTAACAGATGCTCAAATAACCACTTTGGCTGCCCATATCAGTAAATAATGTTCTCCTCTTTTGAGGAGTTGGTTCGAGCAGTATAGATTAAAAAAACCCTCCTTAAGGTAAGCCCCGATAAAGCACTATACTGCTTGAACGAACTCCTATTTGAGGATCCAAATCGAATACTACAAAGGAGATATTATGAAAACGAATCTATCATTAAAAATGGATGCAGATAAACGTACCCGATGCGTTGTATATACACGTGTTATGGGCTACCATCGCCCGGTTGAAAGTTTTAATATCGGCAAAAAGCAAGAGCACAAAGATCGAATCCATTTTTGTGAAAGCCAAAAAGCTTCCTAAATCATGTACCTCTCTTTTGAGGGTTTTTACTCTTCTGTTATCCCCCTTTTAAACAAATAATCTTCACTATTTCATTAATTTTTCTATTTTAAATATTGCTAATTCATCGCATCCTTCATGAGAATTTATTTATATACTATTTAAAGGTAGAATTAAAATTGTTAGGGTATCATTTCAATTACTACCTATTGGTGGAATTATACATAGGAGTTGAAATGGCTGAGCGTATTACTAAAAATATGGCCAGAAATATTTACTTTGGTGGGGGACTTTTTGCCATATTGGTATTTACAGGGCTTTCCTTTGATACCGTAAAGCAAATTCCGAAATTAAGTCATGATGACCAAATTACGGAATCAGTGGCTCTAGGGAAAAAAGTATGGGAAAACAACAACTGTGTCGGTTGTCATACCATTATGGGTGAAGGGGCTTATTATGCTCCTGAACTAGGAAATTCATTTCAACGTTTAAGCGGAGGAGATGAAGTCGTATTTAAAACGTATCTAGCCAGTTGGATGGCGGCACAGCCGCTAGAAGCGCCCGGCAGAAGAAAAATGCCACAGTTTCATTTAACACCGGAACAAGTGAATAATCTTGCAGACTTTTTGATTTGGACATCTCGTGTCAACAATCAAGAGTGGCCGCCAAACATTAAAGGATAAGGAACGCGTATGAAGTATTCATCTCAAATGGTCGCAAAACCATATTTTATTTTTGCACTTATTCTTCTTGCAGGAGAGATTGTTTTCGGTCTTGCCATGGGGACACAATATCTCTACGGTGACTTTTTATTCCCGGCGATTCCGTTCAATGTACTCCGCATGGTTCATACGAACTTGTTGATTGTCTTGCTGTTGTTCGGATTTATGGGTGCGACGTATTACCTGATTCCTGAAGAGAGCGAACGAGAACTCTGGAGCCCGATGCTGGCAAAACTCACGTTTTGGATTTTTGCGGCGGCAGGGGTAGCAACTATCCTCGGCTATTTATTTGTCCCCTATTCCACATTGGCAGAGTCACTGGCGAACAGCTTTTGGCCTACTATGGGGCGTGAGTTTTTGGAACAGCCGACACTTACGAAAGTCGGTATTGTAATTGTCGTACTCTCGTATATTTTAAACGTCACGATGACGGTTATCAAAGGGCGTAAAACGACCATTTCGGTTATTTTATTGACCGGTCTTTTTGGTTTGGCATTTTTCTTTTTATTTGCGTTTTACGTTCCAACAAATCTTTCTATGGATAAATTCTTCTGGTGGTTCGTTGTACACTTGTGGGTTGAGGGGACATGGGAACTCATCTTAGGGGCTCTTTTAGCGTTTGTTCTCATCAAAACTACGGGAGTTGATCGTGAGCACATTGATAAATGGCTCTATTTGATTATCGCGATGACGCTTATCTCCGGACTTGCCGGAACCGGGCATCACTTTTTCTATATCGGTACTCCGGGATATTGGTTGTGGATCGGATCGATCGCCTCTGCGGCAGAGCCTATTCCATTTTTCTTGATGATTCTGTTTGCTTACAATATGGCAAAAAACCGTCGTATTCAGCATGACAATAAAATAGCACTAACATGGGCAAAAGGGACTGCCGTAGTGGGCTTTTTAGGAGCGGGCGTTTGGGGGTTTTTACACACACTCGCACCGATCAACTATTATACACACGGTACACAGTTAACAGCTGCACACGGGCACCTCGCCTTTTTCGGTGCGTATGTAATGATTTGTTTCACGATGATATCGTATGCGATGCCAATCCTTCGAGGACGACCTCATGGTAACGGACCAAAATCGCAAAAAGTGGAACTCGCCAGTTTTTGGATGATGGTACTCGGTATGATCGGGCTCACTTTGGCATTAACCGTTGCCGGTATCATACAAATCGAGATGCAAAGACTTCCTGATTCGGCACATGCGGTCGGCTTTATGGAAACGCAAGCGGCTATCTCTAAAGTTTATATGGTTCGTTTAGCGTTCGGTGTCATGGTTCTCTTGGGGCTGTTGACCTATTTCTACAGTTTCTTCGTAAAAGAAGAGAAAGAGTACGCGTAATGGATGAAAAAGTCGGTAAGTTTTGGGATCACTATGTCACCAAAAAAGCGTCTCGTCTTTTTAAAGAGGAAGAGATCGTATTTGCGGACATTGCCAAAAGGTTAAAGCTCTTTTATCACCTCCTAGGGGGTGAAAAAGCCAAAGAACTTCATATTACCGATAAACGATCAATTAAAACGTCACGAACACTGTTAGAGAAGTTTTCAGGAACTGGTAAAACTTTTTTCCTTGCCTGGCAAGATGAAAAAGGGATTTACCTCCCTTCCTCTCTGTCCTATTTCCCCCTCAGAGCATACAATGAGATGCACTATTATTGGTTGATCGCGATGCTGGCAAACGTAAATATCAAAACAAAAAAGATAGAAAATGAGAATATCAATGCAGCGAATGGTCTCATTGAAAAATACGCCGGTTTCAGTGAATTTTATGCCTATGCACACCCTTTTTTAATAACCAATTATCCAGAATTATCCACGATTGAATCTTCATCCGAAGGCTCATCAGCGGATAATTATCCCAATCCTTTGTGGATTTATCCTTCTCTTTCTACCTCTGGCAAGCTCCTGACTACAGAGGATGAAGAGGACGTTGAAAGACAAAATGACGAACCACGCAAGAGTGAAACCTTGCAGATGAAGAAAAAAAGCGAACAGATCGATGATAAAAAAGAGACGGATGGACTGCTCCTCTTTTTGCCCGAATCGATTTTGAGCTTTATGGAGCAAGTGCGGGTTGATCGGCAGGAAAACGACAGTTTTGATGAAGATGCCCTCTACAATGCCGAAGATTTAGATGAGATAACGCTGGGGCAAAAAGATGCCAACCTCTCCGCACGGATCAAAATGGATTTGGATATTTCTGCCAACAGTATTGAAGAGTATCCTTTGGGGAAAGGACATTTTATTGATGAATGGGATTACAAGTATGAAGTCTATCTCAAAAACTATGTCTGCATAAAACCCATAGTTTCTCTCCATACCGAACCCATCGAATTGCCGAAGCGGCTGGAAAAAATGATGCGCTGTATCCAGAGTGAGCTGGATCTGATGGAACTTGACCGTATCAAAAGAGATAACCTCCCTTACGGCGATGAGATCAATATCGATACTTGGATCGATTACAAAGGACATCAGAACCGCTCCAATCATCCGCAGCGATTTTTCGAGACGTTTGAGAGAAAGACGAGAGATATGTCCACGTTGATTTTAGCGGATGTTTCCCTCTCCACCGAAGCGGGAATCACGCAAGAGATACGCGTTATCGATATGATACAAGATGCCCTGATGGTGTTCTCAGAATCATTGCACCGTCTTCAAGATCGGTTTGCCATCTATACCTTTTCATCGATCAAAAACACGAAGGTCAACTTTCATCTCATTAAAAATTTCAAAGAGAGCTATAACGACAACGTTCGCGGTCGGATTCATGCCATTAAACCGGGGTATTACACCCGCATGGGAGCTGGGATACGCGAAAGTGCCAAGATTTTAGAGAAACAGCAAAGTGCCAACAAACTCCTGCTGATTCTCAGTGACGGAAAACCAAACGATGTCGATCGTTACGACGGACGATACGGGATAGAAGATACCAAAAAAGCGATCGAAGAGGTGAAACAAAAAGGGATCACCCCGTTTTGTATCACGATCGATATCGATGCGAAAGAGTACCTCCCCTACCTTTTCGGGCGAAACTCCTATGCCGTGATCCGTGATGCCAAAAAACTCCCCAAAGTGTTACCCGAAATCTATATGAATTTGACTAAATAAAAGGAATGACTATGTCTAAAATGTACTATGTGCCGCAAGGAAACGAAATCGAGCTTTTCAAAGCGGCGGCGGGGATGAATCTCCCTGTGTTGATCAAAGGGCCGACGGGCTGCGGAAAAACACGTTTTATCGAAGCGATGGGGGAAGAATTGGGACGGGATGTCTACACGGTAGTGTGTCATGATGATCTCAGCGCCGCCGATCTGGTCGGCCGCCATCTTATCGATGAAAACGGAACATATTGGCAAGACGGACCATTGACGAAGGCGGTGCGCAACGGCGGTATCTGCTATCTGGATGAGATTATTGAAGCGCGTAAAGACACAACGGTCGTTTTACACTCCCTCGCCGATTATCGTCGGGTTCTCCCCATTGATCGTACCGGTGAAGTGATCGCCGCCCATCCCGATTTTATGTTGGTCGTCTCCTATAATCCGGGGTATCAAAATATATTAAAAGGGATGAAACCCAGTACCAAACAACGCTTTATTTCGCTCAGTTTTGATTATCCTTCGCCGGAAATTGAGAAACAAATTCTCCTAAAGGAGAGCGGTGTGGAGGACTCGATAGCCCAAAAACTGGTAGCTATTGCGGGTGAAATCCGCCGACTAAGTGACAGCGATATCCAAGAGGCGGTATCGACACGATTGCTCATTTATGCCGGGAAATTGATTGCCCACGGCTTTGATCCCTATCAGGCATGCATCCATTCAATTGTTGAATCTTTGAGTGATGAAGAGGATGTTTTAGAGGTGCTTGAAAAGCTTATATCTCTCCATTTTACAAAAAGTATTAATGCCTAAAGTTTTAGATATAAAAGAGCCCTATCCGCCAGGTGACTTTGCGATTTGGATTATTGTCTACGTAGAATTAGTCACCTTTGGACTTTTATTTGTAGGGTACGCATTTTCACGCAGAGCCAATCTTCAAATGTTTAATGACTCTCAACTTCTACTGAACAAAAATATCGGATTTATTAACACCCTTATTTTAATCACGAGCAGTTTTTTTATCATAAAAGCCGTCCAAAAAATTAAAAACATGACACAACACACTAGCTATAAATCAAGTATTGTCGCTTCACAATGGCTTTTATTGGCTATCCTCTTTGGTATACTTTTTCTCCTTTTAAAGCTGAGCGAGTTTTCTCATATCTTTGCTCAAGGCATTACCCTCAGTACCAATACCTTCTTCATGTTTTATCTACTATTGACCATGTTTCATTTTATGCATGTCTCTTTAGGTGTCATAATCTTGTTCAATCTCTACCAAAAAACAAAAGTCCAAGGCTACACTCCTCAGGAGCATAGAGGTCTTGAAACAGGTGCAATCTATTGGCATTTAGTGGACTTGCTGTGGATTGTCCTCTTTCCCTTAGTCTATATCATCCGCTAGGAGACAAAATGAACCTAAAAGCAGAAACCATCTGGAGCATTTTGGCAGTTTTATCGGTTTTTGCTTATGCATTGGGACATTTTAAGCTTATTAGTACGTTTTTGGTTGCCATTTTGTTGATTAGCACTTTTTTAAAAGGGCAATTGATAAGTGATTATTTTATGGGATTAAAAGAGACTCGACTCCGCTATAGACTGATACCAACGCTTTGGCTCATCCTCATTCTCTCGATGATCGCTGTAGCGTATTATCTACCTTCACTCAAAACACTCTAGTTTACACTGATTAAATTTTAACCATAAATATGTAGACATTTTCCTCATTTTTAGACTACAATTATTTCGGATAAAAAAATCCTAATTAGGAGAGAAGATGAAATTCGGTGATTTAAAAAAAGAGGGACACTGGCCAACACTTTTTGCCGCCTTTTTGTATTTCGACTTTAGTTTTATGATGTGGACTATGTTAGGGCCACTTGCAACGGAGATCAATGAGTCTTTAACCTCACGCGGTTTTTCGATGAATGCCGATCAAACGGCGACACTGCTCGCAGTTCCAGTACTTGCCGGAGCAATACTGCGTTTAGTACTGGGAATATTTGTCGATAAATTCGGGCCTAAAAAAACTGCTTTAGTATCCCAAGTCATCGTTATTGCAACGTTATTTTACGGATATATCAGCGCAGGAACCATTACGTACGATCAGTTGTTATTCGTAGCCTTAGGACTGGGCTTTGCCGGGGCATCGTTTGCCGTCGCATTACCTCAAGCGGGTCAATGGTATCCTCCTCGTTTACAAGGAACCGTTTTAGGGATCGCGGGTGCGGGAAATATCGGTGTTGTCATCGACTTTTTATTTGCACCTAAAATTGCCGAAGTGTGGGGATGGCAAGCAGTCTTCCTCGTCGGTGCACTCTTATCGTTTATCGTTCTCGTCGCGTATATATTCTTAGCAAAAGATGCCCCTGCATCTGTCTATAAACCAAATCCTAAAAAACTAGGTGATTATTTGAAATTAATGCGTGACCGTGATACATGGTGGTTTAATCTCTTTTACTCTGTCTCTTTTGGTGGATTTATTGGATTTGCCAACTACATGAAAGTGTACTTGATGAATACCTATCAAAGCGATATGTCCGCATTTGGTCTGGATGTTATTAACGAGGAGAACGTGAAAGTTATTGCAGGATATTTCGGAGCATTGTGTATCTTTGCTGGAGCACTCCTTCGTCCGGTGGGCGGAGCTATCGCCGATAAGATGGGGGGAATAAAATCGCTTTATGTCTTTTACGGTAGTATCATCGTTTTAGCCCTCATCAGTGCATTTGTGAGCTTGCCGTTTTGGGCAGCGATTGTTGTCATGTTTCTGATTATGGCGAATCTTGGGATGGCAAACGGATCGGTGTTTCAACTCGTACCGCAGCGCTTCGGCAAAGATATCGGTGTGATGACGGGTCTGATCGGTATGGCAGGCGGATTGGGAGGAACAGCTCTGATCAAAACATTCGGATGGTCACAAGGAGCATTTGATGGCTACACAGCCGGATTTGTCATCTTTGCGGTAATGACGATGATTGCCTTATCGGGAATCAGTTTGGTTAAAACACGATGGCGCACGACATGGGGTGCCACATCAGGAGCAAGAATTTAATGCTAAAAGTACAATCTTCCGAATTCATCCTTCCTAAAGACGCCACTACAGGCGATGACGCTTGTGCCTACAGCATCATCGATAATGCTCTGCTGATAAGCGTGTTATGCGATGGAGTCGGAAGTGCCTCACGTGGCGGAACTGCCGCACGCCAATGCGTCAAATTTTTTATTGATCAGTTCAAAAACCGCCCTCGTGCTTGGGATATTCCCAAAACGATGGAGGTATTTACCCGCCACATCAATAGTCTCCTTTTCAAAGAATCAATGACGCAGTATGGGAAAATTGAGCTTCTAACAACCCTATGTCTCGCTGTGATCGAGGGGGAAAATCTCTATACTCTCAATCTTGGGGATTCACGTATTTATCTACTGAAAAAAGAGGGTGAACTTCGCCATCTCAGCAATGATCATACGATGGATGATGAATACATGTCCCATGTCTTAACCTCTGCGTGCGGATTGAGTGAAAATATCGATCCGGTCATACTCACCACATCTGTAGCCATCGGCGATACCCTGATACTGTGCAGTGATGGTGTCTACAATCTCTTAGAGGAGAACGTCTTTACTGATATGATCCAAAAAGGGTTAGGTGCCTCGACTATTATCTATAGCGCTACCCAAAATTGCGATCTCAAAGATCGTGATGACATGAGCCTCCAGATTTTTCGTATCGAAGCTCTCGATCCACTCTATGCGATCAAAAATACCCCCCTTATCATCCCTGAAACCCTGAGTGAGGGGCAAATCATCGACGGCTATACCCTCCTCTCTCCTATGATGGAGCACAGACGTATTTGGAAAGTCATTAAAGATTCAGAACTCTATGTGATAAAGTTTCCGTTGAAAGCGGAAGATGACGAAGCTCTTGATGCCTTTGTACACGAAGCATGGTACGCCAAACAAATTACCCACAAAGCCTTTGGACAGGCATGGATACCGGAAAATCGTAGTATGCGTTACTACCTGATGGAACTGATAGAGGGGGTGAATCTGTTAGAGTATCTCAAAAACCGTACTCTCTCGGTGGACAATGCCATAGCTTTGGGCAAATTTCTCCATCGCGCAGAAGCCCATCTACTCCATCTTGGTCTCGTACACGGCGACATCAAACCCGAAAACATTCTCGTCTATCAACGTGACGGTGAAGCGGGGGTTGATTTTAAAATGGTTGATTTTGGCTCTATCGTCGAGATTTTTTCGACGGCTTCGCGTGCAGGAACACCCACCTATCTCGCACCTGAACGATTTAGTGAGAGTGCTATCAACGAATCAACCGAAATTTTCTCGATCGGAGTTACACTTTATTGGGCACTTAGCGGAAAATTTCCTTATGGAGAGATTGAACCGTTTCAAACCCCAACCTTCAAATCACCCAAACGCCCAGTAACTTTTAATAAAAATATTCCTCTTTGGCTCGATTCGGTCATTATGCGCTCCATCGCCATTGACCCTACATTACGCTACCGCCACTACTCAGAACTTTTTTATGATCTCAAATCGCCGGAAAAAGTAAAGCCGTTTTTTTGCACCTCTACCCCCCTAATCGAACGTTCCCCTGCTACTTTTTATAAAATCGGATTTATAATTCTGTTACTATTAGAAATGATCACATTTTATCTGTACGTTACCAAATAAAGGTTTTTAAATGCTTTCCTCTGCTTGCCAAGATACGATTCGAGCTACCGTATGGCTCTCCACCAAACCTGCCGATGAGTTTCATCGAATACAAGAGATTAGTGAAGCACTGGAACTTCCTTTTCATTTTATGGCAAAATCACTTCAAAAACTGGTTCATGCGGGGATACTGATCTCTCAGCGCGGAGCAGCTGGCGGGGTAACACTCTCACGCAAAGCCTCCGATATCACCCTCCTCTCGATTATCGAAGCGGTTGATGGAACAACCTTTTTTGATGAATGTGTATTGGGAATCGGAGATTGTGAAGCGGAAAAACCATGTGCTCTTCATGCCCAATGGGATGTATGGCGTCAAGAGATGATAGAGATGTACTCTGCTATGCGTCTGAGTGAAATTGAAGAAGATATATTACACCGCAGAATCAAACGAATTTAGAAAATCCCTATAATCGGGTCTTGCGAATTATCTCATTTTTACTAATCAAATATATCATATTTATTAGCTCATACATTCACATCCATTAAACTGATTAAAAAACAATCAAAAACTTGCCTATATCTACTCAATTTTACACTATTATTTTTAAAGATAAAAAAGTCTGAATATAGACTCTAAGGAGATGATGATGAGTGGAAAACTTTATTTGATTGGATGCGGTCCAGGTGATGCAGACCTGCTAACACTCAAAGCACTTAAAACTATTGAAAAACTCGATATAGCACTGATAGATCATCTCCTCACCGATGAGATAATTGATCTAATTCTCCCGCATACCAAAGTGGTGTTTGTGGGAAAAGAGAAAGGAAAACATAGTTATCCTCAGGATCAGATCAATGCGATGATTACTGAATATGCGTTACAAGGATACACGGTAGGACGGCTCAAATGCGGTGATCCCTACATCTTTGGGCGTGGAACGGAAGAGGCGATTTACGCTTCGAAAAACGGTATTGAGACCGAAGTTATCCCGGGACTCTCATCCGCACTATCCGGTCCACTTTCCGCCGGAATCGCACCTACTGCGCGCGGTGTCAGTACCGGTGTATCGATCGTATCGGCACACCTCTCAGGAGACCGGGTTAACCTCTCATGGATTCCGATGTTAAGTGTCGAAGATCACACCACCGTCGTCCTCATGGGTCTCAGCCGTACCCGTCAGATTGTCAAAGAGGCACTGGATAAAGGGGTGGATTCCGCATTGCCCGTTGCTATCATCTCCAATGCCACCACTGCCATCCAAAGCTCCATCATTACCACCCTTGGGGAACTTATCATCGCTGCAAAAGCGGCACCTAAACCGGCTATCTTGGTGTTCGGAAATGTCGTCAATTTAGCACAGGTTCTCCCAACCTATCGTTATGAATCCAAGGGGGAATGTTATGACATCGCTTGCGCAGGCTAACGCTGAACGAAGTATCAAACGACACAAAACCGAATCGATCAAAGATGCCTTCAGTGCGACCGAAGCATGGGAACGGCTCATAGGGTATTCCAAAAGCGGCTACGCTTCCATCACCGATGAAGATAAAGATTTTGTCCTTAAAAGTTTCGGCATTTTCGATCGACCCGCTACCCCTGAACGGTTTATGATCCGTGTACGGATTGCTGGAGGAGCTTTAAGCGTAGAGCAGGCGATGGCAGTTGGATATGTTACGTCGATGTTTGGTCAAGACTACATTGATATCACGACCCGCCAACAGATCGAACTGCGCTATCTCGCAATCGAAGATATTCCTGAATCACTCAAACTCTTAGAGGCGGTCGGACTGACCAGCTATCAAACGGGGGTCGATAATTTCCGAAATATCCTCATCGATCCGCTCGATGGCTTGGCGATGGATAACATACTCTCCACTAAAGCGATTATGGAGCAGATTCAATCTATCTTTTTAAAAAATCCCGATTGGACTACGACACTACCTCGCAAATTCAACATCGGTATCAACGGTTCACTCAGCAATCGTTGTAATATTTTCGGTCAGGATTTTGCCCTTTCCCTCGCACAGAAAGAGGGAATGTACGGTTTTAACCTTTATCTGGGAGGACGTGTCGGAAGTTTGGCGCATGACGCCGATATGTTTGTTACCCCATCCGAGGCGGTTCACGTCTTTGAAGCGGTGGCAACACTCTTTAAAACCTATGGTTTCCGTGATAACCGCAATAAAAACCGTTTGAAGTTTCTGATCGAAGCGGTCGGGATGAGTGAGTTTAGAAATGCAATTGAAGAATATTTAGGGCATTCAATGCCTAAAGCGGGTGAAAGCCTTACCCGTTTAGAAGGGGGAGATCATTATGGAAGAATTGCTCTAAATGATGGATCATTTGCCCTTTATGCCGCTGTCCCCTCGGGTGTATTTAGCGGCACTCACCTCCTCCATGCGGCCAAAATTGCCCAGTCACAAAACGGAGCTATCCGCCTCACGATCGAGCAAAACCTCATCATCACCGGAATCAGGGATGAGGGCGATGCGTTAACCTCTCCTCTCTTTGCCAAGTATCCGAACCGCCCTTCACCCTATATGGCGAACCTCATCGCCTGTGCAGGGTCTGAACACTGTCCTTTCGGTGTCATTCCGGGGAAACCCAACGCGATTGATATGGGTAAATATTTGGGCCGTGAAGTACCTTTAGAGGATACGAAAGTACGCCTTTACTGGTCAGCCTGTATCAAAGGATGCGGAGTACACGGTGCGGGAGATTTGGGGTTTGTCGGATGCAAAGTACCGCGTAACGGAAAAACAGTGCTCGGAGTCGATATATTCATCGGCGGAAGCTTGAGCGGTGAGGGAGAAGAAGCACATCTGTTGCTCAAAGGAATCGTCCTCAAAGAGGCTCGCGAATTCGTTGCCGAGTTGATGCGCGAGTACCGTGATTTACGCGTCTCTAAAGAGAGTTTGGAACATTTTATCCACCGCCTGCAAATCCGCTACAGCAACTATGCGATCGGTTTTTTGATGCGATGGAACCGTTTGGTTACACTTCAATCCCTTGAATCTCTCCTCCATTTTAATCTGAAATCCCACGGAGGAAGCCATAAAGAGAGTGATGAAATCTATGCCTATGGATTATCTCTGGTTCAATCGATTACCGGAATAAAAGCCTATGAGGTCGAAGACCCCTTTTTAGAGGGGAAAAAACCGTTTTCATTTGATCTCAAAACGGTCGATAAACGGTATCTCCCTTATACGGCAATCATCGAAAGAATGATCCATCCTAACCCGATGAATAGATACCAAGTTTTTACCGAAATTGTTACTGCTTTAGAAAAGAGTGAGAATGAATCTCTCTAATACAATTTCTACCGGCTGTCCTTTTTGTGGGACAGGGTGTGCTCTTAATGTAGAATGCAACGGAACTAGTTATAAAGTAAAAGGAGACAAATCGAACCCTTCTACATTGGGAGAGCTTTGTTTTAAACCCATTCAAATGGCAAAAGTGCTCGACACTGCACGATTGAATACTCCCCTATACCGTCAACATAAACATGAGCCGTTTAAACCCATATCATGGGACAAAGCGTTCAGTTATATTGCCGATAATATCCTGCAACTTCCCAAAAATGCCCTCTATTTTTACCTCTCAGGGCAACTCCTTAGTGAAGAGAGCTATCTCTTCACTAAACTCATCAAAGGATATTTGGGAACCAACAACGTGGATGCGAATTCCAGACTCTGTATGGCGAGTGCCGTCATTGCACATAAAATGGTGTTTGGAAGCGACGGTCCGGTCGGAAATTATAAAGACATTGATGACGCGGATGTCATTTTAATAAGTGGCTCAAACCCTGCATGGGCTCATCCGGTAGTTTTTAGACGTATATTAGCACGAAAAAAATCTCACCCTGAAACACTTATTATTACCATTGATCCGATCCGTACCGAAACCGCCGAAAAAAGTGATTTGTGGATCGGATTAAACAGCGGTAGCGATACCACACTCTACAATGCTATTCTTTCTGCGCTTCATAAACAAAGTGCCTGCGATATTGATTTTATACGACGTGTATCAGAGGGATTTGAACAAACTCTATCCGAAGCACAAAAGATCTCATTTGAATCTGCAATCGAAGCGTGTGGCATCTCTCAACAAAACGCTGAACAAATAGTACAGTGTTTTGCATCGGATAAAAAAATCGTAGGGTTATGGTGCCAAGGACTCAATCAAGCAACCGATGGAGTTATGCGTAATATCGGATTTATGAATCTCTTTTTAGCAACGGGTCGTCTTAATGCTTCCCGAGGTTGTCCGATTTCTCTCACCGGTCAGCCTAATGCAATGGGAGGGCGAGAAGTTGGCTATCTATCAAACGGACTTCCAGGCTACCGCGATGTTCGGACACTATCGGACCGACAAACATGCGAAAACCATTGGAACCTTTTTCATAATACAATCTCCCCTATTCCGGGTATCACTATTACAGACGCTATCGATTCTATTCTTACCAAAGATATCCGCTTTTTATGGGTGACCTGTACGAATCCTCTTCTTACCCTTCCCGATCTTAATAAAACAGAACATGCCCTTAATTCTCCTGATCTTTTTTTAGTTGTTCAAGACTGTGTTATGAGTGAAACCGCAGCAATGGCGAATTTGATACTACCAACCCATACATGGGGTGAGAAGGAAGGGAGCATGACCAATTCTGAGCGCTATATTAAACGTATACGCCCATTTAAACCTGCTCCTGATGGATCTAAAAGTGATCTCGATATTATCTACTCTGTTGCACAAAAACTTGGTTTTTCGGGCTTTGAGTATACGAATATAAAAGCAGTTTATGATGAGTATAAAGCGCTGAGTGAAAATCGGTTGTGCGATCAAAGTACCCAAGAGTACAATAGCATATCGTATCAGTGGGGAGGAGAACGGCTCTATAGCAATCAAATATTTGCTACAACATCGACTAAAGTTCAATTTCATCCCGTTATCTCATCTACATCCATGATTGATCCAGATAAATTCATTCTTATTACTGGAAGAACAAAAAAACAGTGGCATACTATGACACGTACAGGATTGTCTAACGAACTATTAAAAGAGGAAGAAGAACCCTATCTTTTAATGAACTCAGACGAAGCGGAAAAAATGGGAATAGACGTAGGAGATACAGTGATAATCAAAAATGATTTGGGTACTCTCGAACTTCCCATACGTTTTGGAAAATTAGCATATAAACATCTTTTTGCTCCATTTGGCTATCCGCAAACTCCAATCAATACTCTAGTCCCTGTTTTGAATGACCCTTTTTCGTCTCAAAGTGCCCTTAAATCAGCACAGGTATTAGTTATTAAAAAATGATCCCTATACTGGAGAACTTTCTCTTTGATACGATATTTTTTGATCAGGATAGCTGAATCTATATTGATTTATGTCAATACCTCCCCTTGACTATCTCGATATACTCCCCCATACTTTATAAGGAATCCAAAATGTCTACTTTTTCGACATCACCCTCCCCTAAAAAACAAAACTATTTTCTATCCCAGCCCCATCAGCCCTTTTTTGTATTTGGGCTATTATGGGCGATCGTATCGATGGTACTCTTTACCCTCT
>NZ_JAFLKV010000128.1:26698-36281 GCF_019163035.1 Sulfuricurvum sp. | reverse complement strand
GATTCAGGATCTCAAATAACTATATCAACCCCTCAAAAATAGTTTCAATATCTTCCCCGTAAAAATACTCTTCCAAAAGTGGACAGATTTTGTATTTCATCACAAACTCATTATCATGATTCCCTATAAAATAAGCATGTCCGATTAAATAATCAGCACCTCGTCGTTCTTTGATAATTGCATTTATTTTTTTGACGTTTTCAGGCAGGAACTCTTCTATTGGCTCCATTCTCACAAACGTAAAACGGCGGCGTAGTGCAATATCGACGAGTGCAATCGACTTGTCTGCCGTATTCATTGTCCCAATGATATAGAGGTTTTTTGGAACACCGAATTGCTCTTTAGAGTATGGCAATGTCACCATCAGTTCATTATCTTCACCGAGACGTTTATCTTCTTCGAGGAGGGTAATAAGTTCACCAAAAATCTTGGAGATATTTCCTCGATTGATTTCATCGATGATGAGATAATAGTTTTTGAGTTCATCGGTTCGTATCTCTTTTTCATTTTCTGACAAATACTCTAATAGTGCATCATAGTACGGTTGAAGACCGCCAATAATATGATTATTTCGACCATTTTCATACATTTTTCTAAGTGTATTGATCGACAATGAATGTTTTGACTCACCAGTATCTTTATCGAAAAGAATCGACTTATCCGTTATCTCCGTGATATGGAATCGTGAGCGTTTCATTTGAATAGATAATCGTTCTCCATCCGATACCTGATCGACAATCAACGCTCTAAATAACTCACTAAAATCTCGTTTGATCTCTTTGGTAGTAGAGGCTTCTTGATTCGTTTTTGCTATTTTGGCAATATCTCTAAAAATACCTTTTTCTAGGTGAATATTCCCCTCTTCATTTGGTCGAAATCCTTCTACAAAATCTTCATAACTATAACTTTGATGAAAGGTCAAAAACTGATAACGCCCTTCTGTTTTAACAGTATCAAATGAGAGAGTTTTATATTTCGAATTTTCTAATTCATCGAGACTATCGCCATTTTCTAGAATCGAAATTAATTTTTTGTGTGAATACGTTTTACCGACACCTGGAGGACCGTAAAGGATAATATTTTTTGGAAGATTATTCATAATTTGACTACTTTTAGTATCTAAAGTTATTTCTTTTAAAAATTCTATATATTTACCTATCGCCGCACTTGGAGCTGAATTTTGTATATCTCGATTAAATGGATGCAAATCTCCTCCATTTAGCAGCCTTACTTGCAATTTTTCAAGATAAGTTATATCTGTACATTCAAATAAATTCTGATATAAACTTTGGTTTAATTGAGTCAATTTTTTTGGCAACCTATCCCGTAACATATTTGGATACTGACTTACTGGACTATTTGTAATTACCTTATTTTTAAGCCATATTTTAAATTTTTCTTCTTGTTCAATTGCACTCATACTATTTCTCCAACTTTATTTTTCATCTCTACAATATATTCACGAAAACTACTTACATTACTCTGCAATTCTACGCTTCGTATTTTTAGTATCACACTTTCTCCCTGTTTCCCTAAATTAAGAGATTTAGAATCACTTAAATCGATTAAGTGCTTCGGATACAACAGCATTGTTTGATCGATTTTATAGTTTTTCCCATACACGTACATCTGATATTTATCATCTCTTTTCAATTCCTCTTTGCCATTGACCTTTTTGTATTTCGTATCGATAATAAGACGATTTGAAATCAAAATATCAGGTTTGAGTTTGAGATTACCGAAATTATTTTCAGTTTGAATGATCGCAGTTGGCTCAATAGATCGGACGATTTTACCAATAAACTGCTCAAATAGTACATTCATATCAAACATAAATGCCCACTCATTCGCCCCTACTTTATCAAAACGAATATTGAGATTTTGAAGGATGAGCAAAGCGATTTTATAAAGATGTCGAAACCTCTCATTAAGCCGATGCCAATGATAGGTTGTATGAGGATTATAATAGGGAGTGACCTCGTCGAACATCAGATGAAGCGTCCCTAGCTGTCGTCTATTATCAGCACTGTTAGTAATCCGACGACATACATTGACTGTATATGCAAAAAGTGCATTGAGAGGATTGTCAGGACTAAATTCGTCATATTCACAATAGATTTTATCCCGCACGAAATTTGTCCGTGCATCCATCCCAGCCATAAAACGTCCCCTCATCACTCGGAGGTTATCTTGCACCGTGATATACTCCCGATACATCCCTTTTTCAACTTCACGTATCAGTTCACGTGAGAAAATCGAGATCAATAGTTCTAAAATCGGACTTTTTTCGGTATCGGTAGAAGCAATACTCTCATCTACTTTGAGATCATACACATACGAGAGCATATAAGTGAGATAACGAAGATTAGCGACATCATTATGTTTGTCAATTTTTGGAAGAATTGTTAGAGTTTGATTAGCAATTTTAAGCGCACCACAATATTGAGTTGCTTTGACCTCACCCCATCTCTCAGAGAAATAGCATTGAAATTCAGTAGGAATAAAAAGGTTTATTTTTTCATATTCGTGTACAATCATTGCTAACTATTATACACTTTTTCTTGCAACGATGAATTATAAAATGAAGGTTTAGATTCCGTGTCAAGCACGGAATGACGATACGTTGTCATCCTGAACTTGATTCAGGATCTTAGATTGCGGATCTACCCAAAGGGCACGTGAAGTCCGCAATGACAAAGCTGTCATATACGGAATGAGGGAATTGTTCTTAGTGGCGAACGTTGAGGTTGTTTTTGTTGATCGCTTCGATCACAGCAGTGATATGTTTCATTTTTGCCTCTTCGTCATCCATGTTATGGATCGCATCGAGGTTAAAGTGTTGCAATTTAGTATCAAGATACCCAGTGTCGAGTTCACCTTTGATAAAGTGCTCATCACGAACGATTTGACGGTGAAGCGGGATATTCGTCGGAACACCCTCGATCAAGAACTCATCCAATGCGCGACGCGCTTTGCGAACAACATCTTCCCATGTCAATGCTGTAACGATCAATTTTCCGATCATTGAATCATAATTCGATGGGATTTGATAGTTGGTGTACGCCATAGAGTCCAAACGAACTCCCGGACCACCCGGTGCAAGGTAGTTGGTGATAAGACCCGGAGATGGGACGAAGCCCATTTTCGGATTTTCAGCGTTGATACGGAATTCGATCGCATACCCACGGAATTTGATCTCTTCTTGCATGAAGATCAACGGATCACCCTCAGCGATTTGGATCATACGTTGGATCAAATCGATCCCTGAGATCGCTTCAGTAACCGGATGTTCAACTTGAACACGGGTATTCATTTCGATGAAATAGATGTTGTCGTCTTGGTCAACCAGATATTCGATCGTCCCGACACTCTCATAGCCGAGTTTGAACATCGCTTTGGTAGAGATACGGTAAAGCTCACGGCGTGTCGCTTCGTTGAGCAACGGTGATGGAGCGATTTCGATCACTTTTTGGTGACGACGTTGGATCGAGCAGTCACGGTCTCCGAGGTGGACAACGTTACCGTATTTGTCCGCAACGATTTGGATTTCGATGTGACGTGGGTTTTTGAGATATTTTTCGATAAATACTTCTCCACGGCTAAAGAAACGGAGTGATTCATTTGTTGCCGACTCATACATCTCTTTGAAATCTTCCGCGCGTTCAACGATACGCATACCGCGTCCGCCACCGCCGAATGCCGCTTTGATGATAATCGGGAATCCGATACCGCTTGCAATTTTTTCGGCATCGTCGATGTTATCGATAGGCTCATCGGTACCCGGAAGCATCGGAACGCCCACAGCACGCATCGCTACTTTAGATGCCATTTTGTCACCAAAAAGGGCGATATGTTCCGGTTTAGGACCGATGAAGATGATACCGTTATCGGCACACGCTTGAGCGAACTCTGCACTCTCGGATAAAAATCCGTATCCCGGATGGATCGCATCACAGTCAGCTTTTTTAGCCAATGAGATAATACGATCATAATCAAGATATGCGGCAATCGGATCACCCATAATCGGATAACATTCATCAGCTTTACGTACCCAAACACCGTTAACGTCTACTTCTGAAAATACAACGACACTTTGAATTTCCAACTCTTTACAAGCACGAATAATACGAAGTGCGATTTCACCACGGTTTGCAATCAATACTTTGCTGATCTTTTTAGTTTCCACTATATTCCCTCATTTGAACATCTTTGAGTGTTAGCCTCGTTAGATACCCGATATCTTGATTTAAAAATGAAATTATAGGATAAAACTGCTGTTATTGCAAAATTTTTTCTATCTCTTCCTTTCATGTCGCTATTTCCCTCTATCCATACCGGTTCACTCATCATTATTGGATTTTTTTCAATTTGCTATTATAATGATCAAAAAAACAGGGATCCACTCATGAAGATAGCAGAAAATATCACTGAACTGATCGGTAATACCCCCTTGGTACGCCTCAACACTCCCTCAAATGCGAGCGGTGCCACTATCTTAGGCAAATGTGAATTTATGAACCCTACCAGCTCAGTCAAAGACCGAATCGGATTCAACATGATTAAAACGGCAATGGATGAGGGACGCATCAATGCCGACACCCTCATCATCGAACCGACCAGTGGTAATACGGGGATCGCCCTCGCCTCTATTTGCGCCGCATTGGGGCTCAAGCTCACCCTAACTATGCCGGAATCGATGTCGATCGAGCGACGTAATCTCCTCAAAGCATTGGGAGCCAATCTCGTGTTAACCCCTGCCGCATCGGGAATGAAAGGGGCAATTGATGAGGCCAATGCACTTGTCGTATCAAACCCTAATGCCATCGTTCTTCAGCAGTTTGCCAATCCTGCCAACCCCTCTATCCACCGCATTACTACCGCTCAAGAGATTTTACGCGATACGGAGGGGAATGTCGATATTTTCATCGCTGCGGTCGGAACGGGAGGAACCCTCACGGGAACAGGTGAAGCACTCAGAGCCGCTTTGCCGAATGTTCAAATCATCGCCGTAGAGCCAAAAGATTCCGCTGTCCTCTCAGGAGGCAAACCGGGACCTCATAAGATTCAGGGGATCGGTGCGGGATTCGTCCCCGAGGTGCTTAATACAACCCTCTACAATGAAGTAATTACCGTAAGCAACGAAGAGGCGATAGCTGCATCCAAAGCCCTCGCTAAAACGGAAGGGCTTCTCGTCGGCATTTCAGCAGGGGCAAACGTCCACGCTGCCTCTCTCGTCGCAGCACGTCCAGAGAATAAAGGAAAAGTCATCCTCACCATTTTATGCGACACGGCAGAGCGTTACCTTAGCACTCCGTTGTTTGAATCGTAAATGCTCTTAGAAACCATCCGCTGTGAAGGGGGAGAGGCTCAACATCTCTCCTATCATCAACAGCGACTCAACCGTTCTCTTCACTCTCTCGGAATCGAAAAAACATATTCGCTACAAACACTAATTACACCCCCTACCGAGGGGCTATATCGATGTCGTTTTCTCTATGATGCCGAAGGTTATGAGATCGAATTTAACCCCTATACCCCTAAAAAAATCACCTCCCTTAAGCTGATACATACCGAGGAAATAGAGTACACTCTAAAATACTCAAATCGAGACTCTTTAAATACTTTATTGGCGCAACGTGGTGAGTGTGACGAGGTGCTGATCGTTAAAAACGGATTTCTTACCGACACCACCATCGCTAATATCGCTTTGTTCATTGAGGGGAGATGGCTCACTCCCGATACTCCGTTACTAGAGGGGACAACCCGCGCACGGTTGATCAAGGATGGATTTCTTACCCCTGCACCACTTACGCCGAATGATATCGCCCGCTCATGCAAAGTCGCCGTTATGAATGCAATGATAGGATTCGTTGAAGTCGAAAGTGGTATAATTACCTAAAAATACAGGTCTGTGATTATGTTATTCGATATTATCAAAAGTTCTTCATTCTCACGGTTGATGGAAAATCACGTTCGAGATATGCTCATTTATCTTTTCGAAAACGACCAAAATTTTGGTATTTTGTGTAAAATCGACCATGTAACCTTTGATCCCCCACTCCCGAAACATATCAATGATGAATTTCGAGCAATGACCCTCTTTTTTTTAGCAGGGTACACATTTGAGAGTGCTCGGATCGATAATGATATATTGATTTTTGAAGCGGGTTTCGGTCATGAGAATATCGGAAGTTTCGTATCTGTTCCGCTACTCTCTATCGTTCAAGTCATTATTGACGATACACCGGCATTTGTCAATCTCGCACTTCCGCAAGAGCAACATCCTACTATTAACATTGAAAAGCATGAAGGGGTTCAGAACTCGATGAGCGCACTGCTCGCGAATCCCGAAAATCAGAAGTTTTTGAAGAAAAAATAAGGGTTGAAGTTTATAACTTCAATCCCAATAAATACGTGACGACGTTATCGATAAACGCATCGTGTTTACGCTCTTTGCTGTAAACGATGTAAAACTTACGTTTGATTTTGAAATTTTTAATCCGTGCTTCGAACAATCTACCCTCGTCCACTTCATCGCTGATAACATGGCGAGAAATAACTGAAACAACGGGGCGTGCCGAATCTTTCGGCGTGCGCATCATCGTTTCTTTTATAGCTGTAGAACTTGCTACCACACCGATTACATTAAACCCTGAGCACTCAACTCCGATCTCTTCAAACACTTCAGCCGTTAACTTACGAGTGTGTGAATTTTCATCACGGCAAATCCAGTCAAATTTATACATATCTTCTTTACGAAGTTGTTTCGGAATCGGTTGATTTGAGAAAATAACCAACTCATCCTCTTCCCACTCGCGATAAATCAAACCATCTTTAAATACCGGTGATTCGATAAGAGCAATATCAATCTTTTTATCGAGCAGTTGATCGATAATCTCTTCTGAAAAGGCAACACGGATATGGACTTCGTTATTAATCTTATCTTTAAGCTGACCAAGATAAGAGGGAAGGACATAGTTACCTATCGCATACGATGCACCAACAACAAATGTAAACTCTTTATTAATAATCTTCAAGAGCTCTTTTTCACTCGATTGGATCGCTTTTTCAAGCTTGATCGCAATGCGAAAAAGGTCTTCACCCTCTTTGGTCAGCTTTATCCCGTTCTTTTTACGTTCAACAACGCGAGTATCGAGATAATCCTCGATAAACTTGATTTGTTGCGTTACCGCAGGCTGTGAAATGCCGAGTTTAGCGGATGCTTTCGAGAAACTTTTTTCCCGAACCACCGTTAAAAACGTCATAAGTTTGGCAAAATCTTTTAACATAATAATTCCTATAAGTTGAATGAATAGCAGTATTATAACTCGTAATTATAACCAATGCAAGAGTTTCACGATAACTTTTATCCCTTTTTTGCCCAAGGAATTTAAAAAATAGAAAAGTTGGGCTATAATAAATTAACTATTAATACGACCAAGGCGATAATGGCATGGATGAAATTCTCTCAAACCTCAATGAGGCACAGCGCAGTGCGGTCGAACGGATCGATGGACCTTTACTCATTTTAGCAGGTGCGGGAAGCGGAAAAACCAAAACCATTACGACACGTCTTGCCTACCTTCTCGATCAAGTCGGAATACCCGCCGGAAATACTCTAACCCTTACCTTTACCAACAAAGCTGCGAAAGAGATGAGAGAGCGGGCGATGGGACTTATTACCCAAAACTCTTACCCGCCGCTGTTGTGTACCTTTCATAAATTCGGATTGCTCTTTTTAAAATTTAATATCCATTTACTCGGACGTGGGAATAATTTTGTCGTAATCGATACCGATGACAAAAAGAAAATCATCAAAAAAATCAATGCCGATCTCCCGACTGCATTGATCGCTTCAGAGATTTCCCGTTATAAAAACTCACTTATCGAGCCCGCAGAAGCATACGCCCAAGCAGAACTCACCAACTACAAGCACATCGCCAAGATCTATGAAGAGTACGAAACGTATCTCCTCAAAAACAATCTTGTCGATTTTGATGATCTCCTCTGCCTTACCTATAAATTGCTCAACGAACATCCTGATTTGTGCAAACAAACCTCAGAAAAATATCGCTACATAATGATCGATGAGTACCAAGATACCAATGAGCTTCAACTCCGACTCCTCCAGAAACTCTGTTCTACCCACAATAACCTCTGCGTCGTAGGGGATGATGATCAAAGTATCTACGGCTGGAGAGGGGCGCATGTGCGCAATATCCTCGAATTCGATCAAGACTTTGCCAATACGATGGTGGTCAAATTAGAGCACAATTACCGCTCAACCCAGCCGATCCTCACAGTCGCCAATGCCCTCATTGAACACAACCGTTCCCGCTTGGGCAAAACCCTTATCGCCACAAAAGAGGGAGGAGATGACGTTCAAACCATGAGCTCCCACGATGAGAGTGAAGAGTCTCAAAAAATTGCCAAAGCGATTAAAGCTCTTATCCACCAAGGGGTACGACCCAACGAAATCGCCGTCCTTTACCGTATCAATGCGCTGAGCCGATCGCTCGAAGAGGGGCTAAATCGTGCCGGTGTCGCCTACAAACTGGTCGGAGGATTACGATTCTATGACCGTGCTGAGGTCAAAGATCTCATCAGCTATCTACGGGTCATTACGAATATCCATGATAATTTTTCGCTCAAGCGGATTATCAATAAACCCAAACGGGGTCTAGGGAAAGCAACCATCGATAAAATCGAGCTCTCTTCTATTGAGGCAGAGAAGTCAATGTTTGAGTTTATCTCTACCCTCAGCGATAGTGAGCTCGAAGGGTTGGTACGGAAAAAAAGTGCCGGAGAATTGCGTGATTTTGTGGCTGAAATTCTCGAACTTAGACGTGTTTCGGAAGAGGCAATTTACCGATTTATCGACCTGCTCGAAGAGCGCTTCAAAATCAAAGAAACCCTCAAAGGCCTCCCAGACGAAGCGGAGAAAATAGCCAATATCGATGAATTTTACGGACTCTTTCGCGATTATGTGAAACAAAATCCTGAGGCAACTTTGCCTGAATTTCTGAACGATATAACGTTGCAAAGTGAACAAGATCAGGTTGAGGGTGAGAGCATCTATATCATGAGTATCCACGCGTCTAAAGGGTTAGAGTTCGAACACCTTTTCGTCATCGGCTTGGAAGAGGGTTTTTTACCCCTCATCGGGGATGGAAGCGACCTCGAAGAAGAACGCCGGCTGGGCTACGTCGCCATCACTCGTGCCAAAAGCAACCTTACCCTCTCCAATGTCAACAGCCGTTTTTACAAAGGGCGCCGTACGGAGCTCCAAAAAAGCCGTTTTATCAATGAAGCAGGGTTGTGTGAGGGTTCTTTAATCTTGGAAAAAAATACCTCCTATAAAAAAGGGGATTTGGTTCGTCACAAAATCTTCGGAGCGGGGCGAGTCGAGGGTGTCAGCAAATCAGGGCGTGAGTTCAAACTCAGCATCAACTTCGGAGGCAATAAGCGCGATATTCTCGCCTCATTTGTCGAAAAACTCTAAGGTATTTATGAATCGTCTATTCGTTGCTTACAAACCCTCCGGTATCAGCTCTAACCAACTATTAGGGCAGCTCAAACGGCG
>NZ_JAFLKV010000128.1:0-26598 GCF_019163035.1 Sulfuricurvum sp. | reverse complement strand
CTTACAAACCCTCCGGTATCAGCTCTAACCAACTATTAGGGCAGCTCAAACGGCGCTACAAGGTAAAAAAGGCGGGCTATTCGGGGACACTCGACCCATTTGCCAAAGGGGTGCTCATTATCGCATTCGGCAATCACGGACGTCTGTTTCGCTTTTTAAACAAAACCCCTAAACGCTACCGTGCAACCTTGTGGCTGGGAGCCTATTCTCCGACACTCGACATTGAGAAGATCGAAACCATCAGCGAGACCCAACCGGTGAGTGTTGAGCAGATTGAGACTATCTTTCACTCTCTCACGGGAGAGCTTACTTATCTACCACCCAAATACAGTGCAAAGCGAATCGATGGTCGAAGAGCATACGAATTCGCACGCGAGGGGATAGAGGTCGATTTACGAGAAATCACGACAACTATTTATGACCTTAGCCTTATACACTACTGCCATCCGTTCATCACCTTCGAAGCAACCGTCTCTGAGGGAACCTACATCCGCTCTTTAGGGGAAATGATCGCTAATAATCTGGGATATGATGGGGCATTAACTGCGCTAGAGCGACTGAATGAGGGGCAGTTTATATATGAGGATGAAAAAGAACTCGACATTAAAACCTCTCTCTCAATCACCAAAAACCGCTATAATGGCGCATTGCAAACGATCCTTTTAGGACAGCCGCTAAATGCTGAAGATTTTGATCTTAGCGATTATGGCACCTACTGGATCGACAACGGTGACACCATTACCATCTTCGAGATTACTCATGAGGGTGTCCGTTATATTTTGAACAAGGTTGAAGCATGCTGATTCTCTCCCGCAGACCCGAAGAATCGATCATTATCGCCGATACAATCACCGTTAAAGTGGTTTCCATCGAAAAAGGGGTAGTGAAATTGGGAATCGATGCCCCTCATAATATTCGCGTGCTCCGAAGCGAATTGGTTCGTGCCGTCAAAGACTCAAACCAAGAAGCATCGCAAGATCATGATACCTCCCTCCTCCAGCAACTCGCCCAAAAATTACGATTATGATCCGACACCGAGCTTACGCCAAAGTTAATATTTTTCTCAAAATTACGGGAACACGGGGAGAATACCATACCCTAAGCTCCCGATTCATGCGGGTCAATACTCTGTTTGATACCCTCTGGTTTGAGCCTAAATCAACCCCTGAGTTTGAGATTCGGGGAAATTTTGATTGCGAAGTGAGTTCCAACACCATCTATAAAGCCTATAAACATCTCCAATCCGCTACCCATTCTGATAATCTTTCATCCTTTTTTGAAAACAATGCGGTGTGCGTCGAAAAAAATATCCCCTCATTCGCAGGTCTCGGCGGGGGAAGCTCCGATGCGGCAACCTTTTTAAAGATGTGCAACGAAACGTTGGATTTAGGGCTCAACGTTGAAGAGCTTGCAGAGATAGGTTCATCCGTCGGAGCGGATGTCCCCTTTTTCATTTACGGGTATGAGAGTGCCAATGTCAGCGGTATCGGTGAGATTGTTAAGCCATTTAATGAGCCGCTCCTTAACTTTGAAGTCACTACTCCCGAACTTCAAATCAGTACCCCAGCCGTCTACCGCTACTACCGAGAACACCATTACGCCCCCATTACTGAAGAAGAATCCGCTAGGCTGGAAGCCACTTCCTCAAAAGAGATATTAGCCTCTGTAAATTCTAAAGAAGCTAATGATCTCTACAGTGCCGCATTGGGATGTTATCCAACTCTAAAAGAAAAAACGGGTTGGTTTTTCTCAGGAAGCGGAAGCAGTTTTTTTAGAATCAAGGAAGATACCCATGGGTGAAAACATCGCCACCAACAAAAAAGCTTTTTTTGACTACTACATCGAAGAAAAATTCGAAGCGGGACTCGTCCTAAAGGGGAGCGAAGTGAAAGCGCTCCGTGCGGCACGAGTCAACCTCAAAGACGGATTTATTAAAATCGTTCGAGGTGAAGCGTTCGTCTTTGGCGTCCATATCGGGGTGCTCGATACAACGCATCATTTTTATTCACACGAAGAGCGCGGAAGCCGTAAACTGTTACTGCATAAAAAACAGATTGATAAGATGTTCAAAGCGGTCGAGAAAGAGGGATTCACCCTCGTTCCTCTGAGTATCTATTTCAATGACAAAAACCTTGCCAAAATGCAAGTCGCCATCGTTAAAGGTAAAAAGCTTTACGATAAACGGGATGATTTAAAAGAGAAAAGTCTCAAACGTGATATGGAACGGGCACTTAAAGGGGAATAAATATGGTAAAACTTCACGATCTGCATCTCAAAGATCTCCAAAATCCTCTCCACCCGTCTACTTACGAAGAGTACCTTGACTACCGAATTTTAGTCCTTCGCCTCCCTGAACAAATGTCAAAGAAATCAAAAATACACTCTTACGGCTTCATTCTATCGAATGAGGGGATCTATTATTACGATAAAAAACAAGGTGATTTCACTTTGCTTTCCAATGATTTGAGTGATTTATACCATTTTCTGGACGATAAAATCGATACCTTGATGCGCGACATCGAAATTGTTCAGGAGAAAGTTATATCACTCGAAGAGAGTCTCTATAAAAAGTTTACCTCGCCGTTTATGGATCATTGGCATGGGCTCAAAAAGGAGCTCGCCCGTTCAGAGCGGGTCATCCTTAAAGCGGTTGATATCCTAAAACTTTTCATACTTAAATCAAAAGCTTCAGAACACTTTCCTCTCAATGAGTTTAATGACCTCCATGAGCATCTGGAACGTACGCTACGCTCTAATGTCGCGGCAAACGATCAGCTCGACAATCTCTATCATTATTACACCCTCCGCTCAAACGACCGGATGAATCGGAGTATCTATATCCTGACCATTATATCGGTCATCTTTTTGCCGCTTAATCTTGTAGTAGGATTTTTCGGAATGAATACAGGGGGACTACCGTTTCAACATACCATGGGGACGTTTGATGCGTTTATTTCGATGATTGTTTTTGCAGTAGCACTTACGATGGGTGTATTATGGAAAATTAAAAAAGAGTAGAAAGAAGGGTTGTCGCTCTGATGAGCGACAAGGGGGATTATTTGCGACGAATTTCTTTAATACGTGCAGCTTTACCAGCAAGGTCACGAAGGTAGAACAATTTCGCACGACGTACACGACCACGGCGAAGAACTTCGATTTTCTCTAAGCTATCGCTGTAGATTGGAAATACACGCTCGATACCGATACCGTTTGCACCGATTTTACGTACAGTAATAGTACGACCAGTACCTTCTCCACGGATAGAGATACAGATACCTTCATAATTTTGAACACGTGATTTTTCGCCCTCTGTAATGGTTACAGCAAGACGAAGTGTATCACCCGCGCGGAACTCAGGAACGTTTTTGTTAGCGATTTGTGCTTGCTCGAAACTTGCAATGTACTTATTTTTCATAAGATGTCCTTATTTTATGCTTTTGAAGCTGCTCAGGTCTGAAGTATTTTGTTTTGCATTCAGACAGAGACGATTTTAGTGCACGAATTTTACTGTGATTTCCCTTTAAGTATTCTGATGGAACACTCATATTCTCATAAACAGGGGGTTTTCCGAATGAAGGTGCTTCTAATAGTGGTGATTCGAAACTCTCGTATTCCAATGATTCGCTATTTCCCAAAACACCTTCGATGTTTCGAACGATTGCATCGGTCATCACCAAAGAGGGAAGTTCCCCTCCGGTGAGGACGTAATCGCCGATGCTGAACACTTCATCACCAAAGCGTTCAACCACCCGCTCATCGATCCCCTCATACCGTCCGCTCACAAAAACCACATGGGATTTTGTTGCGAGACGCTTGGCATCGTTTTGGGTAAATTGTTTCCCTACCGGTGCCACAAAAATAATATGCACATCTTCAGGAAGTGAGCGAAGCGCATCAAACAACGGCTGAGGAGTCATTAGCATCCCCGCTCCGCCGCCTGCGGCAGTATCATCTACTTTATGATGTTTTGAGGTACTGAAATCTCTTGGGTTGAGATAATCAACCGAAAATTTACCCGACTCGATCCCCCGTTTGAGAATAGAGTCTTGAAAATATCCTTCGATCAGATTAGCAAAAATCGTTACATATGTAAAGCGCATTAGGATGCCTCTAACAGATCCAATCCGCCCTCTACGGTGATTATTTTACCCTTTGCATCGGCGTTTAAAACAAAACGATCAATATAAGGGATTAAAAAGGTAGTAGGAAGCTCTTTGGAAACCAACGCACTATCGGTTGCCACGAGTAGATAATCCAATGGACCGATACGTTCGATCTCTTGAACTTTACCCAAAAGTAACTCCCCCTCCATAACACATGATCCGAGCAAATCAAACCAGAAAAACTCCCCCTCACCTAGATTGCATCGCTCACGCGTCGCTTCGAAAGTGGTAAAAAGTTTAGCATTGGTGAGTGCTTTAGCCGCTTCAGGAGAATCGATCCCCTTTAGATGAACCAATTCACGATCAGGGTTATAGGAGACGAGAGTTATCTCTTTACCGTTTTCCAAAATAAAAGAGGCATTAGCACTAAATTGTTCAGGGAAATCGGTGGAGAGGTTGAGTTTCATATCCCCTTTTAAGCCGACAGTGCGACCTAACGTGGCGACATGAAGAAGATCTTGCGGGGGTGAGTTACGAAAGCGGTTCGACATTGATTCGGTAACTTTTTCCGTCTTTAGCTTTACAACCGGAAATGACGGTTTTGATCGCGCCGATCATTTTACCCTCTTTTCCGATAAGCTTGCCCACATCCGCTTGATTAGCGTACAAAACGATTTCGGTCACTTCGTCGCCTTCATTCGATTCTACCCGAATCTCTTCGGGATAAGACGCTATTAACTTAGCAAAACCTGCGACGAAGTCCGCAACCATCATTATTTACCGGTAATTTTTTTAACGCGGTCTGACATTTGAGCACCAACGCTCAACCAGTAGTTAAGACGCTCTTCATCTACTTTGGTAGTGATAGGGTCTGTCATTGGGTTGTAATACCCGATCAATTCGATCCAACCGCCGTCGCGACGTTTGCGACTATCGGTTACCGCGATACGGTAGAAAGGTTGTTTTTTGCGACCCATACGGGTTAAACGGATGACTGTTGCCATTGTGTGTCCTTTAAATGTTGTTTTGCACCAAGAAGTTTAGAAGAGTGTTTTACCCACAAAAGTAAAAGAAAAACCTCTAAGCTTCTTCAAATGCTAAGTACTAAACTCAATTGAGTGCAGTACTTAGCATTTGATATTGGCAAAGTTAACGCGGTAATCGCGCACCTTGCATTTGACCCATCATACTCTGTAGGTCCTTCATCCCTGATTTACCGGAGAATCGTTTTGCCATTTTAGAGGCATTTTTAAACTGCTTCAAAATACGGTTCACTTCGATAATATCCAAACCGCACCCTTTTGCCAAACGAGCCTTGCGGCTATTGTTCAATAACTCAGGGTCTTCGCGCTCTTTCACCGTCATCGATGAAACCAACGCTTTGATCTGTTTGAGCTGGCTAGAGTTTTCCAAATCAAAATCTTTGAGTGCAGACGCCATGCCGCCCATTCCGGGGATCATCCCCATAATGGATTTCATGCTCCCCATTTTTTTGAGGCTCTCCATCTGCTCTAGGAAGTCGTTAAAGTTAAACTCCCCTTTTTTGATCTTTTTGGTAAGAATTTTCGCCCGTTTTTCATCGATAACCGATGCGGTTCGCTCAGCAAGACCTTCGATATCTCCAAGACCCATAAGGCGATTGACGATACGATCAGGGAGGAAAATTTCGAGATCTTCCATCTTCTCACCTGCTCCGATAAAGCGAAGCGGTACTTGGATCTGAGAAGCGATACCTAAAGCAACGCCCCCTTTTGAATCACCGTCGTATTTGGTGAGGATGACCCCATCAATACCGATTTTCTCGTTAAAGGTACCTGCGGTACGAACCGCGTCTTGACCCGATAGAGAGTCAGCAACGTAAAAGATTTCATGAGGATTGGCAACGGCTTTGACTTCCGCCAATTCACCCATCAACTCATCGTCAATCGCCAAACGTCCGGCGGTGTCGATCAATACGACATCAACCAGTGCTTTTTTCGCGTGCTCAAGTGCCGCTTTGACCACTTCAACCGGATTTTTGCTTGTATCATCTGCGTAAAGTTCCACTTCGATAGAAGCACACACTTGACGAAGTTGCTCAACCGCCGCAAGACGCTGTAAGTCTGCCGCTACGACCAACACACGCTTTTTCTGACGTGTTTTAAGCCAGTTTGCCAGTTTACCCGTTGTCGTTGTTTTACCCGAACCTTGTAGACCCGTCATCAAAATAACGGTCGGTGCTACCGGAGCATAGACAAATCCTGATTTGCCTTTGACATCCAAAAGGGCATATAACGATTTACGAAGCGCATCGAGGAATTGGTCTTTCCCGATACCGCTTTGTTTGGTTTGGAGCTCAACCGAATCGATAAGGTCTTTGACGACTTTATGATTTACATCGGCTTTGAGCAACGCTTTTTTAAGCTCGCCGAGTGCCTTGGTTAACGCCTTTTCATCGTCGTGAAAACGAATTTTGCGTATGGCTGATGTAAATGATTCGGTTAGTGTATCGAACACTTTAGCTCCTAAATGCTTTGGTTACAGGGTATAAAAAGTTTCGAATTATACTTAATTTTTTCTTCAATTACAATTAGAGTATTTAACTTCCGAAATGCCCAAACACTTTCGGTTCAGGTGCTTCAAATGTTCGCCCCAATAACGTCACTTTTTTCGCGTGAAGCATTACGCGCTTCGACTGACGTCCGCCGTAACTCTCGTCCCCGATAATCGGATGTTGAGCGTATTTCATGTGTGCACGGATTTGGTGCGTTCGTCCGTGATGGATAACGAGCTGAACTTTCGTCTTTTTACCCGACACTTCGAGCGGAGTCACTTCAGTTATAGCAGGTTTACCGTTTTTAGCAACTTTGGTGTAGGCTTTGTTCCCTTTTTTCTCCGTAATAAGCGGCTGATCGATAACAAAAGGCTCGCTAATCAACCCTTCTACCCATGCAACGTACTCTTTATAAACATTGTCTTTTTTAAACTCTTGGATCGCTTTGAGGCGAAACTCTTCATTTTTAACAAGCATCAAAACACCGCTCGTCTCACGATCCAGACGATGCAAAAGCTGTGAGCCTTTGAACTGTCGCTCAATCTCATCCGAGTTGACGAAAGCCGGTTTATCGATAACGATCAAATCATCATTCTCAAATATCGGACGTGCTTTTTCCACTTTTTGGACGATGAACACTGTTTTAGCACTGATTTCACCCCGTGCGATCATCACTTTGTTATTCCCAACATAAACCAAACCACGATCAATCAGTGATTTGGCCTCAGAGTTGGATATTCCCTCTTGCTCCGCTAGGAGCTTATACGCTTTTGGTTTTTCCATTTTATTTCTCCGTTAAATAATTTAATACTTTTTGCAGATCAACACTTCCGTTGATCTGCGAAGGGGGCATGGATTCAGCATTTTTCAATGCTTCTTCAATACCCTCCAATGATGTAAACTGTACATGTGAGACGTATTTGAACAGCTCACGCTGTAAAAACATCTCCTCACCGCTGATAATCTTACATCCGAATGTCGCGGGTTCGAGCGGGTTGTGCCCCCCGATGGGTGCGAATGCACCCCCTAAAATCGCTATATCACTGATGGCGTAGAGGTTGTTTAGCTCCCCCATCGCATCAACGAGAACAATATCACTCTGCAATGCTTGTGACTTGCTCCAACGTGACAGACTCATCGTCGGAGCCGTTTTAGAAATCAGTTCCGCTACTTTCGCAAACCGCTCGGGATGACGCGGAACGACCAATAACCGCGCAGAAGGGTTATGCTCACGGTAAGCGATAAAGCCTCGTAAGATCCCCTCTTCTTCCCCCTCATGGGTGCTTGCCGCGACGATGATCGTCCCCTCAGGTTTAGAATATTTCTTACTTGCCTCAATTTTTTGAGCAAGTTTGATATTCCCGACTACTTCGACATTACGAGCACCCAAAGCGATAAAGCGAGCCATATCTTCACTGCTTTGGCAAAAAATACGATCACATTGTGACAATAAAATCCGATAGAACCACCGCATACGGTAATACTTCCCAAAGCTACGATCACTGATGCGGGCGTTTAGGGCAATAACCCGTCCACCTCTGGTTCGCGCTAAACGAAACAACAGATACCAAAACTCCGCTTCGAGTACCACTACCGTTTTAGGACGTTCAATCCAAAACCATAACCACATCTCATAAGGGAGATAGCGTACCTGAGCGGCGTATTTGGATGCCGCTTCATATCCCGTGTGGGTTATCACACTGATAGCGATACGTTTGTCTCTTAATTTCTCCAATATCGGGGCAATCGCTTTTGCCTCTCCGAGTGAACACACATGAAACCAAATGTCATGCGGTTGGAACGGGGGATTTTTAATTCCAAAAAAACGGGATGGAATCGAATCGCGATATTTCTTTTTAAATGAAAAAAGGATTAAAAGAGGAAGGGCAACGACGTAAAATAACGTCGCGACCAGAGTATAAAAAAGGTCGAAGGCTACGTTACGCACCGATAGCGTCAGAAGACGGTTCAAGGAATAAGATACGTCCGCAGTGAGGACACATTGTGATCTCTTCACCTTTGATAACGTCAGAGTACACTTTGTCACTGATTGCCATATAACAACCCATGCACGCTTGGTTGCGTACAGCAACGGCGGTTGTATTTTTTGCCCAACGACGGATTTTTTGGTAGAACGATAACCCTTTTTGGTTCATCGCACCGACCAATGTCTCTTTTCGAGCAAAAACTTCTTTACGCTCTTCATCGATACGTGCAAGTTTAACATCTACATCGGCTTTTACCGTAGAGATACTCCCCTCGATTTCGGTCGCTTTTGCTTCAAGCTCATTGATTTTGCTTTGTTTGTGATCGATCAATTTTTCCAAACGTTCAATCTCTTCATTTGCAAAACTCACTTGCTCTTTTGCAATCTCTTCTTCGAGTTGAAGTGATTTCATTTCACGTTCCGTTTTAACTTCACGGCTTTTGCGGCTGTTTTCTTCGAGTTTTGCAGAGAGCTCAGCTAAATGAAGCTCATTTTTGTGCTTTTTGATTTGCTCGTCTTTAATCTCTTGTTGAAGAGTATTGATCTCGTTTACAATACTGTTTTTAGTCGCTAAAAGAGCATCATACTGAAGGTTTGCTTCTTCGATTTGCGGTTCAAACGCATCGATCTCTTTGTCAACATGAGAGAGCTCGATTAATTGTTCAAGGTGTTTGTTCATACGGTTCCTTTTGGAGTTACACGATTACCTAATTTTAGCTCAAAGATAGGTGAAGGGGTTCTTAGATGGTGAAATTATAACACTCAATCCTAATTTTTCCAAATACCCCCCTAAAACCTCGCCAAAATAGCGCTCGCTTTCATAGTGTCCGATGTCAATCATCGATAATCCAAGAGCGGATGCCTCCATCGCATCGTGATATTTGATGTCACCCGTCAAAAAGCAATCCGCTTCAATATTTCGCATTAATGATGCTCCTGAACCCGTTACCAATGCACAGGTTCGGATATGTTCATGACATTTTACCCCTCGGGTATGAGGGAGTCCAAAAGCACCTTTGATTTTTTCCGCAAAGGTATCATAATTTTCATCCACCCCCAGATAGGCGACAAACCCCTCTTTGGCGATAATGCGGTATCCCAAAACATTTGTGGCAACGTAGTCGTTAAGATGCGTTTGGTCGAAATTGGTGTGCATGGCGATATTACTGATGTTTTTTCGGATCATCGGAGCCAATATTTTGGCAGGGTACTGGTTGAATTGGAGCTGTTTGAGTCCGCCGAAAATAACCGGATGGTGGGTAATCAGCAACGCATTTTCGGGGATAGTCTCAATCAACTCTTCATCGATGTCGATACTGAGCACCACATGGGTGATCTTTTGGGCAAAATCGCCGAGAAGCAGTCCTGAATTGTCCCACCCCTCTTGCATCACAAACGGGGAGAGCTCATCGAGGTAGGTATAAATCTCTTTTACCGTCATTTCTCATAACTCCTTTTGTGCCGTTTGAGACGGACGTGTACCGCTTGTGAGCCTGAGAGAGGGTCAGAGAATTTAAACTCAAATTCCCCCAACCCCTCGATCAGATCAAGAAGCTTTTTGTACCCATAACTGCGTGGGTCAAATTCGGGCGATTTGTTAATCAAATTTTGACCGATGGAACCCAGATACGACCACCCTGCTTCGTTGGTCGTATCTTCAACCGCGTTACGCACGAGAGCAAAAAGAGCTTTATTGTCGGGTTTGATTTTTTCTCCCATCGGCTCTTTATGATTTGCCGAACGTCGAAGATTTTCGGTGTAGATAAATTTGTCACATACGCCGATAAAGGCTTTGGGTGTTTTTTGTTCCCCGAAACCGTACACTTTGATCCCAGATTCGCGGATACGGCTCGCAAGTCGAGTAAAGTCGCTGTCACTGGAAACGATACAAAAACCGTCAAAGTTTTTCGTATAGAGCAAGTCCATCGCATCGATAATCATCGCGCTGTCGGTTGCATTTTTTCCCGTCGTATAGGCAAACTGTTGCATCGGATGGAGACCGTGTTCCAGCAGAGCATTTTTCCATCCCTTGAGTTTGGTATCGGTCCAATCGCCGTAAATCCGTTTGACACTGGCGATGCCGTGAGAGGCGATCTCATCCATCAGTCCCGCGATGATAGAGGGTTGAGAGTTGTCCGCGTCAATCAAGACGGCAAGTCTGGCTTGATCATCAATCATTCTTTAGCTCCTAATGTGAGAAGCGCTTCGCGTGCTTGCGGGAAGTCGCTTTGAAGTTCTAATGCACGTTTGTACATACTGCGTGCTTCCTCGATTTCACCCATATCGACCAACAAATTTCCGTAGTTATAAAACGTCTGCGCGTAATCATCAATCTCAATCGCTTTGCGATAATGATCCTGTGCACGTTCATACGCCATCTCTAATCGATAGAGTGACGCAATAGCGTTGTGGGTTAAATCATCGTTCTCATCGATCTCTAACGAACGTTCATACAATTCGATCCCTTTTAGACGATCACCGCTCTTTGCAGTGACGAAAGCCAGTTTATTAATAATTTCTGGATTACGGGGTTCTAGGTTTGAAGCCTCTTCGAGAGCCGTTCTCGCATTTTCGATCTCTCCTCGTTCATACGCACTATCGGCTTGATCCACTAAAGTTTGTGCGCTAGGAAAAGTAGAAGCAGTCGACGTTGATGAATCGGATCCGGTTTTTTTAGGAGGAGCATCCTCTAATGTTTGTATGTGCCGATAGATCTGATATGCGAAAAAAAGTGTCGCCCCAAGCATTAAAATTTGAAATATTGACATAGTGTTCCTTTTTTGTAACGATAAGTATAATATAATCACGTTAACTTAAAACCAAAATCGGTAGAAACTATGCCTAACAATTACAAAGATCCAGCACTTTATATCAATCGAGAGCTTTCATGGCTCCAATTTAACACCCGCGTACTCAGACAAGCGCAAGAAGAATCACTCCCCCTCTTTGAGCGGCTCAAGTTTTTGGCAATTTACGGAACCAATCTCGATGAATTTTACATGATCCGTATCGCAGGGCTCAAAAAACTCTTCAGCGCTGGGGTCAATGTCTCAGGGGCGGATCGTTTCACCCCTCTCCATCAGTTGCGTGAAATCCGTACTTATCTGCACAAAGAGCAACAAGAAGTCGAGGGGTGTCTCCTCGGCATTATGGAAAAATTAGAGCACGAGGGGATCTTTTTTAAATCGTACAAAGAGACAACGCCTCAACAACAGCAAATATTGGATAAATATTTCAAAGAGAACATCTATCCGGTTATCGTCCCAATTGCCGTTGATGCAACTCATCCGTTTCCCCACCTGAACAACCTCAGCTTCGGGCAAATTGTCAAACTTCGTGACAAAGATGATACAAGTGTCGAGCGTTACGGGATTATCCGTATACCGCGTGTATTGCCTCGCTTTGTCGATATCGATAACCGTATCTATATCCCTATCGGAAGCATCGTCTCCGAACATATCCAAGATTTGTTCCCCGGCTATGAGCTGATCAAATTCTCAGCATTCCGTATCACCCGAAATGCCGATATCGCCATCGAAGAGGAAGAGGCGGATGATTTTATGGAGATCCTCGAAGAGGGGCTGAAACTTCGTAAAAAAGGGGAGATCGTCCGTTTGGAATTGAGCAATCATGCCGACGATGACCTCCTCAACTTTTTCAACCGTCATGCGAATGTTTTCAAAGATGACATCTACCGCTTCCAAACCTATCTCAATCTCGGCGCCCTCTGGCAAGTAGTGGGAAATAAAGATTTTGCTCATCTCACTAGCCCAAGTTTCAAACCTAGAAACCTCCCGCCACTCGATTCAGATGAGAATCTCTACACCATTTTGGATAAACAAGATCTTGTTTTGTATCATCCGTTTGAGAGTTTTGAGCCGGTGGTGCGTCTCATCCAAATCGCCGCTAAGGATCCGGATGTTGTCTCTATCCGAATGACACTGTACCGTTCAGGTTCCAAATCGGTCATCGTCCAATCACTCATCGCCGCTGCCGAATCGGGCAAGCAGGTAACGGTTATGGTGGAACTGCGCGCCCGTTTTGATGAAGAGAACAATCTTCAGTGGGCTAAAGCGTTAGAGAGTGCAGGTGCCCACGTAATCTACGGTATCACCGGTTTTAAAGTACACGCAAAAGCGGCACTCATCACCCGCCGAGTGGACGGAAAACTCAAACAATACGCCCATCTAGGAACAGGGAACTATAACCCTTCCACGGCAACCGTCTATACCGACATCAGCTATATGACGAGCAACGATGCCATCACCTACGATATGACCCGATTTTTTCACTTCCTCACCGGATTCAGTAAAAAAGGGAAACTCAACGAACTCTACATGGCACCGACGCAGATTAAACCTAAAATTCTCTCCCTCATTCACAACGAAACCCGCATGGGTAGCGAGGGGGTCATCATCGCTAAAATGAATGCTCTCGTCGATGAAGATATCATCCGTGCCCTCTATAAAGCCTCTCAAGCGGGGGTAAAAATCGAGCTCATCATTCGTGGAGTCTGTTGTCTACGCCCGGGTGTAAAAGGGATGAGTGATAATATACGTGTTATCTCCATCATCGGAAAATACCTCGAACATGCTCGAATTTTTTATTTTAAACATTCGACGCCGCAGACGTATATCTCTAGTGCCGATTGGATGCCGCGAAATCTTCTTCGCCGTATCGAACTTTTGACGCCAATCTCAGGTGAAGAAGCATCCAATAAACTGCTTCAGATATTGCAATTGCAAACTTCTGATAATGTCCTAGCGCATGAGCTTCAAAGTGATGGAACCTATCTAAAGGTGAGTCATGATGGCCAAAACCTCATCGATAGCCACAGTATCGTTGAAACCCATACCAACAAAGTGTATAATTCAGTCAAAAAGCAAACGCCAAACTACGTGCAGCAACTAACGACACGCCTTTTTAAAGAGAGTTAAGGATAGATATATGATCGGAAATTATTTGAATTATGCCCCTGAAATGAAAGAGCGCGTTTGGATCGCTGACTCTGCCGATGTGATCGGAAGAGTATCGATGGGAGAAGATGTAAGTATCTGGTTTGGATGTGTCGTACGCGGTGACGTCCATTATATCTCCATCGGAGATCGAAGCAATATTCAAGATTTGAGTATGGTTCATGTCACCCATCACAAGCGTGACGATATGTCTGACGGTCACCCCACTATTATAGGAAATGACGTTACAGTAGGGCATCGTGTAATGCTCCATGGCTGCACCATCGAAGATGCCTGTTTAATCGGGATGTCTGCAACTATCCTCGATGGGGCAGTAATCGGGAAAGAATCGATCGTTGGAGCGGGGGCATTAGTGACCAAAAATAAAGTATTCCCTCCACGTTCTCTCATCATGGGAAGCCCTGCAAAAGTAGTCCGTGAACTAACGGATGAAGAGGTTGCAGAACTTTATGCATCCGCAGCACGTTACGTGAGTTTCAAAGAAAACTACCGCGCTCCCAATGTTTGATCTCGTCGTTGCTGCCGATATTCTTGGAATCATCGCCTTTGCTCTGAGCGGATTTTTAGTCGGGGTAAGGAACAATCTCGACCTTCTCGGTCTTATCATCTCCGCCTCCCTCACCGCATTGGGCGGTGGGGTCGTGCGGGATGTCATCTTGGGACGTATCCCGTTTGCGTTTAATGAATACTACCCTGCTATCACCGTGATCACTACCATTTTCCTTGCGTTTGCTTTTCGCCTTTATCGCAAAGAGCAGTTGGAGCGACAATGGCTCTTTATCATTTCCGATACGATCGGTTTGGTCGCGTTTAGCATCACGGGGGCACTTCTCGCCATTGAAGTGGAGTTTAATTTTTTCGGGGTGATGATCCTCAGCTTCCTCACTGCAGTCGGAGGAGGAGTATTGCGCGATACTATGATCAACCAAGTCCCCTCTGTTCTCATCAGTGATTTCTACGGCTCCATCGCCATCATCGTCTCTGTGTTGCTTTTGCTATTAGCGCAAATGGATATGGTCAATACATGGGGTGTCGCAGGCGTTGCAGCGTTCGCGATCTTTTTACGCCTTTTAGCTGTTACCAAACAATGGCATCTGCCTAAACTCAATATGGAATAATAATGTCTAAACTCAAACTTCTATTTGTACTCTTAATCCTCGGCGGTATCATCGATATTGGGCGTTATTTCATCTACCCGAATGTTTCTGATCTAAAAGAGATGAATCCTGTACCTACTGCCTTTATGGAGTATAGACAAGAGGAGTGGGCAGAACAAAATCGCCAGATGGAGCTTACCCAAAAATGGGTTCCGATGTCACAAATCTCCCCTAATGTCATCAAAGCGGTTTTGATCGGGGAAGATGATAAGTTTTGGAACCATGACGGTTTTGATGTCAAGGGGATGGAACAAGCACTCGAGAAAACACTCAAAAAAGGGAAAGTAGCAGGGGGAAGTACGATCAGCCAACAGCTCTCCAAAAATCTATACCTCTCTCCCAGTAAAAATCCGGTACGAAAAGTAAAAGAAGCAATCATCACATGGCGTATCGAAAAAACTCTCTCTAAACGCCGTATTTTAGAAATTTACCTCAATGTCGCCGAATGGGGAGATGGGATTTTCGGAATCGAAGCGGCAGCTCGCCATTATTATCATAAAAGTGCCAAAAACCTTACAGGGCGTGAAGCGGCACGTTTGGCAGCCGTATTGCCTAATCCGATCAAATACAACCCAACAGGGGATCAAAAATACGTCCAAAACCGTTCCCGAATCATCTATAAAGTTCTCAAACGCAGAGGTGTTGTTATCCCTGACTTTAAAGAGGTGATGATTCTCACAAAACAAGAGGAAAATGTGAATACCGAAACTAACGGAAGTATCAGTGACCTTTTCGGTGAGTCCGTGCCCGAAGAATCCGCAATTATTGAGAAGGATCCTTCCGAAAATAGTGGAGAAAACAATGATAAAAACAGTTCGCTGACTTTTTGATTTTATGGTACACTATTTGATAAACTTCAGAAGGATTGTTCCATGAACAAGCGTACGTTTCTCAAATTTTTTGCCCTTACTTCGAGTTCATTAGTATTAGCCAATTCTGATGCGCATGGTGCCTCAGCTCACCCTACCCCAAACACGGCAGAGTTACAAGAGATGGCAAACAAAATGTTTGGAGAGGTGATCTCTCAAAACGATTATTACGTCAATCATCAAGGTTCTGCTTTTTTTGAAAAACTCAAAAAAAACCAACACCCTCGTGCAACCGTCATCGGATGTTCGGATTCCCGTTTTCAAAGCGATGCATTGGATGCCACAGCTGAAAACGATCTATTTATGATCCGCAATATTGGAAACCAGTTCAGCTCTAACATGGGAAGTGTCGAATACGGCGTACGCCATCTCAACACTCCCCTCTTGATCATCGTTGGTCACTCACGTTGCGGTGCAATCAAAGCCGCATTAGGAGATTATTCCGAAGAGGGACCACACATCATCAATGAACTCGATTCTCTCTCCCTTGCGGTACGTAAAACGTCACTGAGTGGCAGTGAAGAGGCAAAATGGCTTGCGGCGGTTATCAGTAACGTTCATCAACAAGTATACTACGCTCAAAAAGAGTTTAAAGGGGATGTAGAGAGTGGAAAACTCACTATTGTCGGAGTGGTTTATGATTTAGCAAACGATTTTAACAACGGCTACGGGCGGCTCAAAGTTGTTAACCTTAACGGTGAAACCAATCCTGAAAAAATCATGCAATTTCCGTTGATGAAATCACTTTTTAAACCTGTGCACGTCTAAGAACAATCCATCCGAGCAGTGATGTTGCCGCGATGAGAGATGCGGGAGCGTACGGATCACCGCTCAGTTTTTCGAGCGATGTCATAAGCATGGGGGTTAATCCCCCGACAATCCCTGCCGCACTTCCTAAAATCACTGCCGTAAACGATGCGCGATAGCCGTGATATTTCAAAGCCATGACTGTCGAGGCGAAAATAGGGGCTTGAAAAGCGCATAAAGCTATCACCAAGAGCAACGTACCCCCTAATGCAACCCAATACCCTCCGATACTCATCCCAACCATCAGAGGATAAATACCAACCGCTAAACCTAATGCCGCTCCGCGCATGACACGAAATGAGCCGATTCGATCGGCGAGCATCGCCATGAGTGGGATAAATATCACCCCAATGACTATCGAGAGGGTATTGATCTGTGATGCTTCAGCTTTGGATAGATGAGCACTGCCCTCCAACCAGATCGGAAGATAGACAAACACGGTGTAATAAAAAATCCAAATTGATGAGGCGACGATTAAAAACTGCCAGAACTCACGACGATGATGGCGTAAAATCGCCACGATAGGGACGGTTTTATCTTCACTGGGCTGATACTCGTCGGTGAGATTACGGCGCAAATAAAGTCCTGCCGCCGCAATAACGATACTCGCCCAAAACGGGATTCTCCATCCCCAATCACCCATCGCATCTTCACCCAGATACCATAGCAACGCACCGCATAGTCCTGAACCCAAAGCCATACCGATTTTCGCACCGACTGAGACAAACGAGCCGTAAAGGTTTTGGCGGTTAGGGGAAGATTGCTCAACGAGATAGACAATGGAACTGGCATACTCACCGCCGACGGAGAGACCCTGAATCATCCGAAGTGATACGAGGAGGATCGGAGCTAATATTCCAACCTGAGCATACGTAGGCAAAAAACCGATCAAAAATGTGGGAAGCGCCATCAGGGCAAGGGAAGTCATCAACGCAAAGCGTCGCCCGATACGGTCACCGATATGACCGAAGACCAATGCCCCGACGGGACGCATAATCATCCCTGCGGCAAATGCACCAAAAGAGCCTAATAATGAGAGAAAGGGATCGCTAGAGGGAAAAAATAGATGCCCCATCATCACCGCTAAAAAGCCGATGAGGGCAAAATCGTAATACTCGATAACATTGCCGATAATTCCTGCGGCGATGATTTTCTTTTTAGAGTGGATCAAACAATCCACCCGCCACCGAGTAGTTTTTCTCCATCATAAAAGACCCCAGCCTGCCCCGATGCAACACCGAGTACCGGTTCATGTAATTCAACCACCGCATGATCATCCTCGATTTTGACCGAACATCGTACCGCCGTAGTGCGATAGCGGAGTTTCACATCACACTCAAACTCGCGGGCGCTATCAAACATATTGACTCGCTCCAACTCCACACGATTGCACTCTAAATCTTCACGTGTCCCTACAACGATCTGGTTGGTGTCAGGCTTGATCTCGACCACGAAATGGGGGTCATGAGCTCCGTTGACGGTGAACCCTTTACGCTTGCCGATGGTGTAGTGCATATACCCTTTGTGTTTGCCGACGACCTTGCCGCTCATATCAAGAACATCCCCCTCTTGATCGACGGGGACATAGGGTTTTAGAACATCCATATAGGTCGTTTCGACAAAACAAATCTCAGTTGATTCACTTTGCGACGCAAACGATTCCAGCCCCTCAATACTTGCCGCAAAGGCTTTTATATCACTTTTATGACGCTCGCCCAACGGAAACAACAGTCTTGGAACCAATTTAGGGTCGATGTAAAAAAGAAAATAGCTCTGATCTTTCGTGTCGTCATGCGCTTGGAGAAGATATTGCCCATCATGACGAATGTAGTGCCCCGTTGCGACATACTCGGCACCAATAGTATCTGCATATGCAACCATTGCTCCGAATTTGATATTACGGTTACACAGTGCACACGGATTTGGGGTTTTCCCCTCACGGTAGGTTTCGATAAAAGGAGTAAACACTTTTGCGTTAAACTCCTCTTGAAGATCGAGGATATGGAGTTTCACCCCTGCAAAGTCCGCCGCTCTCTGTGCTCGTGCTTGATGGATCTCATGGTAGCCGGGTTTGGAGTGGAGTTTCATATAAACTCCCTCTACCTCATACCCCTGCTCTTTTAAAAGGAGTGTCGAAACGGTCGAATCGACCCCGCCACTCATCCCGATCAGAACTCGTTTTGCCATCAAATACCGCTCTCTTCAATCTTATCTTTGTCCGCCATATAAGAGGAGAGAACTTGATAATATTTGGTATCATCCAACCCCTCTTTTTTCATCGTGACGATTTGGGCGATAAGTGATTTTTCAATCTCTTTGACAACCTCTCCTAGATCATCGGTGAGGATAATCAATTTCACATCCGCTTCGTCAATCATCCCCTCACGAAGCATCTTTTCTCGGATAAACTGTATGAGCGGTGCATAAAACTCGGTTCCGACAACGAACAGCCGAACACCCCATACTTTTCGGGTTTGGATCAGGGTCAACGCTTCGAACATCTCATCAAGGGTTCCGAATCCCCCCGGAAAAATGACATACGCCATCGAGTATTTGACGAGCATTACTTTTCGGGAAAAAAAGTAGTCAAAACTACGCCCTTTGGTAATATACGGATTAGGTTGCTGTTCAGAGGGGAGTTCGATATTAAGTCCGATAGACTCCACCTCTTCAAAATCATAAGCACCACGATTAGCCGCTTCCATTACACCCGGTCCACCGCCGGTAATAATGTTATAGCCCCTCTCAGCAAGCATGGCGGAGAGCTTCATCGCTTCTTGGTAATAGGGATGATTTTCATCAAGGCGGGCGCTGCCGAAAATCGTTACCGACGGTCCTAAATCTCCAAGTTCATCAAACCCTTGAACGAAGTCGGCAATAATTTTAAAAACGCTCCAAACATCAGCCGATTTAATGTCTTTGACATAGCGACTGCTAGGATATTCTTTTGCTTTCTTTTTGTGATGCGGAGGCATGGCTACCCTTTGAGTTTATTCAGGCGATCACGCTTGGTTCCGATGGAGGTTATCTGAACCCCGAAGTTTCCATCGACAATAACCACTTCACCCTGTGCGATAACATGATCATCGACCAAGATATCGAGAGGATCATTGGCAAGCTGATTTAGCTCAATAACCGAACCGATATCCATGCTTAGAACATCTTTGAGAAGCATCTTTTTCTTTCCGATTCGAACACGCACCGGAAGCTTGACATTCATAATCAAGCCGATATTTTTCATTTCACCCTCATCGAGTTTCATGGCAGGCTCAGAGGGTGGATCAAAAATACTGCCGTTTGAAGTTGTTTTGTGTGCGGGAGCCTGCTCTCCACTCAAAGCATTATTGATGGTTTCATCAATCGCCAACATCATCAGTGAGTTAATCGATCCCAGTGAAAAAGTAAAAACGAACATCTTGGTATACGCATCAAGATTAACCTCACCGCTCTCTGGAATAAATTCGGCACGTTCAGGTTTAATCGTAAACTTCGGAAGCTCTTTTTGGGATGATAATGTGGTGCTCATTGCCCCTACGATATTGGAAACAATCTCTTTGGTCGCATCCATATCTTCGTCCGACATCGTATCTTGAGCTTCACCCTCACCACCGAGCATCATATCACCCAATGCCGTGGCAAGTTGAGGAGGCATCATGACGATACCGCGCCCTGATGCCGCGCCGCTGAAACTAATATGAATCTGCGCAATAGGAGGAATCACATTGGAGATAATAGAGATATCTTCAGACTCTTTTAGGGTGATTGTAGGGGCTTGCCCTGTCAGCCCCTCTATGGTTGCAATTGCTTCACTCGCAAATACTCCGGGAAAATCACTCATCATCGTCCTCCTCATCTACTGGTCCACGTATCATCTCTTTAACTCCACTAATACGTGCTTTACGTTTCATTTCAAACTCTTTAAGAGCTCGTTTAACGGCATCTTTTTCGGTATCGATCAATGATGTAATCTGAATCGATTTTCTAAATCGACGTAATCCCATCTGACCGATAAAGCGTGCTTTTCCATCGACACTGACATTGACCACATCATCAGCAGGGATATTGAGCCGAATTATATCTCCCACCCCTAAGTCTAAAAGCTCATGAAGGCTCAACTCTGCTTCCCCAAGGTTTACTTCAACATTGACATGCGCTCCCCCTAGGAGAACTTGAAGCTCTTGATTACGGCTTTTTTTCGAACTGGTCTCGTTCAACATCAAATCACGACTCGCCAACTTCGGCAATACCGGCTCCAACGCGATTACAGGATAACAAATATTCATCATCCCCGAACTGTGTCCGATGATAATCTCCATAACGACCATTACGACGATCTCATTTTGGGCAACAATTTGAACAACGTTAGGGCTTGATTCTTTCGATTCTATCTGCGGATAGAGGTCGGTGACCGGTCCCCATGCTTCGCGTAATGTCCCCATCATAACCCGTAAAATCGTCTCAAAAAGGGAGAGTTCAATATCGGAAAACTCTCGATTGGCTTCAAAAGGCTCACCCTTTCCGCCCAAGATTCGATCCAGCATCGGAAAGGCAATAGAGGGGTTGATCTCTAAAACACCGTTCCCTTCCAGAGGCTTCATCGAAAAGACGTTAAAACTGGTCGGGTTAGGGAGAGACATCAGAAACTCTCCATAGGTCATCTGATCAACGGAATGGAGCTGAATCTCGACAATGGAGCGCATAATTGCTGAAATCTGGGATGCAATGGAGCGCGCCATCTTGTCATGAATCCCTCTGAATGCACGAAGCTGCTCTTTAGAGACACGGTTAGGACGTTTAAAATCATAAAGGGTGATTTGACGCTGTGGGAAAAGGGGATCGTCATTGGACTCTAAAAGCCCATCACCCTCATCATCAACGACGTCTAAAAGGGCATCAATCTCTTCTTGTGATAATATATCTGCCATTACTGCCCTCCTACCGCTTCTTTAATCCGCCTGATGACCGATTTGTGAATTTGTGAAATCCTCGACTCCGTGATATTCACGATCTCGCTGATCTCTTTAAGTGTCAACTCTTCGAAATAATAGAGCTGAATAATAATCTGTTCACGCTCTTCGAACGTCATCAGAACGTCTTGAATCGCTTCGATCAAATCTTCGTGTTCCAACCGCTCCAACATCCCGCTCTCTTCGGGAGTACCCAACTGATCGTCCAACGGTAACACGGTATAAATATCCGAAGCAACCCGTGCTTCACGTACTTTTTCCTGTTCAATCCCCAAAATCTCGGCGAGCTGGCTGTCACTGGGTTCATCATCATGATCTGCCATATAGACTTCAATCGCGTGATCAATCTCTTTGATCAGCCGACGACTGGAGCGGCTAACCATATCGAGCGAACGGAGATAATCGAGCATCGCCCCATACACACGCGTTTTCGCATAACCCCAAAATGAATCGTTTTGGCTCTCATCGTAGCGACGGGCTAATTTCACGAGTTCTTCGGTTCCGATAGCGCACAAATCCATATAATCGATGGAACTGGGGAGTCGCTCTTTGAGACGAAATGACATCGCTTTCACGGCAGGGAGAAACTGGATCGCTAATTGATCCTCACGATGTTTCAGCTCTTGCGTGTAAGCATTGGTACCGCTCATCCTTGCCCCCGTCCTTGATGGTTATCATCTAGTAACTCTGATTTATGCGTGTAAAAAGCGTCGATAAACTGCTCACGCTTATTGATTTCACGTACAAAGAAATCGAGATTGTGCTCATGTGCTTTTTTCGGGAATGTTTGTGCTTTAACCCCCAATGACTGGAAGAAAAAGCCAACACACAAGTGGGCAAACAGGTAAAAAAAGAGGCTGATGAGGACAACGTATCCCAAAAAGCTCTCCGCCGAATCCGATTGTAATATCCCAAAAACTATACCGATAAAAAAACCCTGTACGGTTAGAAATGAGACAAAATTCGAACCCCGCATATATTTTTATCCTTGTTTTAACACTCTACCCCGAAAAAAGCGCTCAGCATACATACCGTAAGATGGGCATCTTGGATTAAAAATGTTCCATTAAACGTTTAAAAAGCCCGCCCAAACCGCTCTCTTTGGGATCTACGAGCACGTTTCGTTCCAGTTTTTTTGCGATACGCTTAACAATCAGTTCTAATTCATTTGTCGGAGTAGCTGTAGGAAAATCCCGTGAAAAAAGCGCCCTTTTTTTGACACAGGTAGATATTTTCGGATCACTCGAAATCTGCCCCAAGTAACTCAACTGTAACGATCCGCCGATATTGGCGGCTGCCACTTTATGAATTTTTTCAAACAGCAATTCAGCCTCTTTGGCAGAGCGGACTTGATTCATGATAACATTGATCTCATCACGCAGCCGTGCGGTCACTTTGATCGTCGCATACGCATCGGTAATCGCCGCAGGATCGGGAACTGTCACAACGATCACATCATCACAGGCACGTAAAAAGAGTTGTATATGCTCTCCGATCCCCGCACCCGTATCGATGATCATCACATCCAAATCTTCCAATACGTTCGCTTGATCCATAAACCGCTCGAACAGTCCCCCTGAAGCGTATTTTAAAATCTCTTCACCACTCTCGCCGGGGATAAGGACAAGGTTTTCACAGATCGGAACCAAAATCTCCTCAACCGTCGCTTCCCCTTTGAGGACATGCAAAATATTTTTCTTGATTTTGACGTTGAACATAACATCGAGATTCGCCAATCCGATATCGGCATCGAAAATCCCAACTTTTAGCCCATATTTTGCCATGACAAAAGCCATGTTGGAGCTGATCGTACTCTTTCCAACTCCACCCTTACCGCTCGTGATAGCGATAAAACGGGTTTTTTTCGCCTTTGTATTGCGGTTTTGGTTAACAAGGGCTTCGAGTTTGGAAGCTTGGTGATTCATACACTCTCACCTCTGTTAAATCCATTCATCAGACATTCCACAAGAAAATCACTGGTAGCGGCAACCAAATCTTCAGGAACTTCCTGCCCTACCGAAAAATAGCTGATCGGTACTTTGGTCTCATAGACGAGCGAGAAAATATTTCCGAATCCTCTGGTCTCATCGAGTTTGGTAAACATCATCGTATCGATCCCCAACGGGGCAAAATTATCATACGTCGCTTTAAGATCCTCGTATTTGATCGAACTGGGCATAACCAACACAACATCGACGGTATACTCCGTATTATTTTCTCGCAAACACTCGTAAATCTTTTCGATTTTCCCTTTGTCATAAGGAGATGAGCCCATCGTATCGATCAGAATATAATCGGAGTAGCGGAGCGCATTCAGGGCACTCGAAAATTCCGGCGGATCGACGACCGTCTCGATCCCCAGCTTCATCATCCGAGCGTATTGCATCAATTGCTCCACCGCACCGATACGGTAGGTATCGAGCACCACTAATCCCACTTTGTATTTTTTCTCTAACAGATACGAGAAACGTGCCGCCAATTTGGCGATAGAGGTTGTCTTCCCAACCCCCGTAGGACCGACCAACATAATCACTTTTTTACTCCCCAGTTTCGGCGGAGTTTCGAGGCGAACCGGAATCATTTTTCGCATCAAGACTTGAAAATAGCGCTTAACGGTCTCCGAACTCTCTCTCATTTTGGAGGGCATATGCTCCAGAGTGAGATGCATGATCTCATCCAGATGTCCCTGATCCATTCCGCTCTCTTGAGTAAGACGGTAAATCTCGGCAAATTCAGGGGGGATAGCGGCGGTCGTTTTAGGGGATTTTTCCGACCAAAACATATTTTGGATCAGCTTGACTTTGTCCCCTAGTTTTTCGATCTCCTCTTTGATCCGCTTGAGGTCTTCACTCTCACGCACCTGTGCTTGACGAGAGGGGCGATCCTCTTCGGTCACTTCGGCGATTTTAGAGATTTGTTTTGCCGCTTCGGAGATGTTGTACAAAACATCACTGCTTTTTTGAGCCAGCGGGCGCTGTTTCATAAACGGCTCTTCGTTTCTCGGTTTAGCTTTAGGGACAGGGATCGCGTTCTCTTCAACCCCCACCACAATCTCGTACAACGCACTTTTACCAAGTGATTTTTTCTGTACTTCGCGTGTTTCGATCAACATTGCCTCTTCGCCTACTTCCAACTGCGCTTTTTTAAGCGCTTCGGCAGGGGTGGCACCGCTAAATGTCAAGATTTTCATATTGTCTCCGTACGCTCTTGCGAGCCAAACTTCCAAGCGGAATCATCACCCCAACACGCTCATTCCAATGAGGATGGGGAATAGACAACTCTTCAGTGCGAATTGATCGATTCTCAAAGAATAGTATATCCAAGTCTAACGTTCTCGGCGCATTCGCAAAACTGCGACACCGCCCAAAACGTTTCTCTATACGCCACAAAAGACGCAAAAATGCTCTTGGCTGAAGCGATGTAGCGATTTCGATAACGGTATTATCAAAATCATTTTGCTCCAAATACCCAAAAGGGGGATTTCGCAAAATTACTCCGCTTCGAATTCTGCTAATCTGAGGTAATCTCCCCAGATAGTGCCACAGATGGTTCATCCGACGACGAGTATCGCCGATGTTTCCCCCAACCCCCAAAATCACACGATAACGATAGCCCTCTTCTTTTCGAGAGTGTTTTGGAAAATTGTGATCGACATAAATACTATGTTTCTCTTCCAAAACACGACATAGCGGCATCGTTTACTCTTCTTCCGTACCTTGTTGGGCGGCTTGCGCTTGACGCATAGCATTGATTTCACTCAAAATTTGCATCATCCCCACCATCGCTAAATGGTATCCAAACGGTCCAAACCCGATCACCGAAGAGGTGCACACCGGAGCCGTCATACTTTTTTGACGGAACTCTTCACGACGGTAGATGTTGCTGATATGAACTTCGATGGTCGGAAGACTCACCGCACTAATCGCGTCACGGATAGCGATAGAGGTGTGAGTATACGCCGCAGGGTTGATGATGATCCCATCTGCATCGCCATAGCACTCTTGGATACGATCAACGATCTCACCCTCCAAATTGCTTTGATAAAACTCGATCTCTACCCCATTTTGGGTTGCAACATCTTTCATTTGTGCATGGATTTGCTCCAAACGCATCGGTCCGTACACTTGCTGTTCCCGAACTCCTAACATATTGAGATTCGGCCCTTGGATAACGACTATTTTCATTGATAAACCTTGATTGGTGTTTTAGAGTATAGATTATAGGTGGTTCTATATTATAAGGAACTAAATTGAGTTAGAATACAACATGATACATTTACTAATACATATGATACAATTGTATAACTACAATCAAACATAAGAGGTGTGTTATGACTACCGTTACAACTACCGATATTCTCCGTCATCCCGCATTATTGAATGCAACGGATGGCATTACACTGATCGAAGACGGTCGCCGTCATGAACCTAAAAGCGTGTTACTTCCTTACGCACTTTACAAAAAAGTGAGAGAGCAAATCGAAGATGAACTCTATCTGATGAGCAATCAAAAAGCGTTAAACTCTGATGCCTACAAAGAGTTTTTAGAGATCGAAGAGGTTATCGAGGATTTGGCATGAGCACTATTCGACGCGGAGAGATTTATCTCGTCAATTTCGGGAAAAAATACAACAGCGAGTTCGGTAAAATCCGCCCTGCTCTCATCATCCAAAACGACATCGCAAACCGCAATATCAATCTCGTCGCTTTCAAAGGAATCACTGTTATCCCCCTCACGACACAACTTTCAGGGGGCGATATACGGGTAATGATTAAAAAGCGCGATGCCCTCGAACAAAACAGCGAAATTTGCATCAATGAACTCTGCACCCTTGATTTGAGCCGTATCGATGAAACGAAAAAATGTACCGTGTTAACTCAAAAAGAGATAGAAGAAGTAGAGATGAAATTGAAACGGCATTTGGGGATTAACTTATGAAAATACTATTAGCCGACGGAATTTTTACCGACGGAGTACTCCTCCGTGATCACGGTATCGTCTTTGATAAAACGATTCTCGAAGTGGCATTAAACTATGATTTACGTTCCCGTTACGGTGAGCAATGTATTGAATTAGGTGAGGGTTCCGTTTTGGTTCCGGGGCTTATCAATGCTCATGTCCATTTGGAGTTTTCCGCTAACCGCTCCACCCTAAAATACGGTGAATTTATGCCGTGGCTCTCCAGTGTTATCGCCGCGC
>NZ_JAFLKV010000069.1 GCF_019163035.1 Sulfuricurvum sp. | reverse complement strand
AGAAGTACATCCTCTAAAATCGCTTTTTCGCACAATCCGCTACTATCAAGATTAATCAACAACTCCCCCTGCGCACTGGAAAAGATACGGTCATTTAAAATGACTTTCAAAAAATCCCCCTCATCGAGTTCAAGGGTCTCTTTCATCTCTCTCAACTCATCCTCTTTCGGAAAAGTGACATCAATTCGTCCGTCTTTGCGGTTCCCTCCGATCACATAAAAGGCTCTGTCTTGGCGATTTTTCAAATAATTTTTAAAATTAAAAAAGAGGGTGAGGATATCTTCGCTCGCGTAAAATTCATTTTTAACTTTGTCCCACTCATCGCTTTGGATACTCTCTCTCCATACTATTTTATTAGGATGATCGAAAGTATAGATTTTAGTCGTCTTTTTCGAATCGGTACGACGGATTTTGATGTATTTTTTCGGAACGAGCACTCCATTGATAATATGTCCGTGACTCTCATAGGTTTCGATACGGTTGTTGGTGAGCAATTTTGCCACTCCGGTGGTACGAACTTCGATACGGATGGAGTAGGTATCGTCCTCGCGAGTCTCAAACCGTGCATCGGCGATCCCCATCGTTTGAAATATGCCGTATGAGACTTCATAGGTTGCACTGATGACTTTGGCAATCAGCATTTGAGAAAGGAGCAGAAGTAGTAAAACGATTATTTTCATGGCGTAATCCTTTTTATGCCAGCATAAGGTCTAATCGTGAATTTTTCGTGAACTATAAACTAAGCAATAGTGATCCCGCCCCTTTGGAGACGATCCCGATCGGCACTTTTATCCCCTCTTCCATGTGGTCGGCGAAAATGCGATTGAGCCACACCCGATTGGTCTGTACTTTTTGGAGGATGAGATATTCCTCTTTATCAATCGTAAGGGTCATATACGAGCCGATAAAGACATTGAGCGGCTGTTTTTCCCCCTCAGGGAGGAGAACAAATCGGAGTGTTTTTTTCGTCGTATCTACGGTAACGTTATCGACTTTGCCATATCCGCGTGCACTGAAATAAAGTGACACAGCAGAGGTAAGTATTTTAGAGCGGATCGAATCCATCGTAGAGAGTTCAGCGCCTTGGAGCGTGCCTAAGAGTAAAAAAGTGATTAAAATCAGACGTTGAAACATAATTATCCTTGCAAATTAAAAACGCAATTATAACTATCTCCCTCTAAAAGAGCACTTCCCTATGTTACTTTTTACGGGTACACTATCGCTTATTTTTACTATTAGGATTTTAGATGACTCAAATCATTGTTATTGCCGTTGTTGCTCTCCTGTTTTACGTCCTCTCACGGAGCTTTGCCCAAAATCAGCACACCTACTCCAAAAATCAGTTTGCAGGGTTTAAACTGACCAAAGAGAACCTCGCCTACAGTGAACTGGGTCTATTTGTTGCCCTCAGTGCCAAAGTAGCCAAAGCCGACGGACGGGTTGATGAGCTCGAAGCGGAGTTGGTTAGCAATATGTTCAACGACATCAGCGCCCTCTTCCCCGATCCTGAAGGGACCAAAAAACTCCTCAAAGAGATTTTTGACGAGGAAAAAGATGCGCCTCATAACATCGATCCGGTAGCACAAGCTCTCTATAAAGCGCTCCAAAACGATCTGCACAAACGTCAAAAAATGATGGAGTTTTTAGTCCATCTCACCTACATCGACGGAACCCTCAGCCATAGCGAAGAGGAGATGCTCGGCGTCATCGCTAAACACCTCCGTTTCAGCGAAGCTGATCTGGCATCGATGTTGGAGCGCTTTGGGGCACATCATCGCAACAGTGTTAAAGAGAGCTCTATCGACGGGGCTTATGCCCTTTTGAATCTCGCTTCTACGGCGACCAACGATGAAGTTAAAAAAGCGTACCGATCACTTGTACGAGAGTATCACCCCGACATCATCAAATCACAAGGTGCATCGGATGAGTATCTCAAAGAAGCAACCGAAAAAGTGCAAGAGATCAATGCCGCCTACGAAATGATCAAAAAATCGCGCGGAATCTAAAGGAATCGTATGGAAAAGAAAAAAGTTCTGAATATCGTATACTGGTTACTATTTATAGGTCTCGTTGGCATATTTGCCTATACCAAGGGGTGGATTCTTACTAATTTCGAATCAATCACCCCTAAACAGGCACAAGAGCTTATCAAAACGGGTGAAAATGTAACCATTGTAGATGTTCGTACACCCGATGAATTTACCCAAGAGCACATCGAGGGGGCACTTCTCATCCCGTTGCAAACACTCGATAAGAATCTCGCTCTGATAGCCGGTGTCAAAAACCAAAAAATCATCGTGTACTGTCACAGCGGAAACCGAAGTGTAAGCGCTTCACGGATCCTCGCCAAAAACGGTTTTACCCCTCTGAATCTCAAAGGGGGAATTAGTGAGTGGAAAGCCCGAGGGCTGAGTGTCATACACTAGATCTATTTTACCAAAGGATTATTATGCCGTTATCACCAGAACTTAAACACTCTATCAAGGAATCTACGGAGATTTATCGCTCTGAAATCACCCAGATCAATACTTGGATTTACGAAGAAGGCGATGATAATCGTTGCGAAGAACTCTATTTACTTCGCGCCCTATCCACCATCGCACATGGGGGAAGGATAGGGTTATTTGATGATACACACACAGAAGAGGACCTCGAAGAGATTGCCCAAGAGGTAAATCGCCATTTTCCCCATAAAGATGATGCCGAACTATACGATGACCTCTCTATATTAGAAGATGATGTAAGGGAGCGTTATTTTGCAAATCCTGTGCAGGAAAAAGAGTCGATTTTGAGTGAATTAAAACTCAGTTTTTCCTAAAAAACAACTTTATTCCGTCCTCTCTCTTTTGCTTTATAAAGTTTATCATCTGCCCGATTAAGAAGAGTTTCACCCTCTTCATTCCCCTCGAGAATAGCAACACCAAATGAGCAGGTGACATGTCCAACTTGGTCGAAATGTTCACTATCAATCACTTTTCTTAGCATCTCAGCAACGCGAATCGCTTCGTCCAAATCAGTATCGGGCAACAATAGGATAAACTCTTCTCCTCCCCATCGAGCAACAATATCACTTTTTCGAGTTCGTTCTTGGACAAGTAAAGCAATTTGTTGAAGAACTGTATCTCCCATCAAATGACCGAAGTGATCGTTTATATTTTTAAAATGGTCAATATCAAAAAAGATAATACCTAACGGCTTCTCTGTACGCTGTGCGATATTAATCGCGTGCTGATACACCATTGTAAAATGGAGTCGATTAGCCAAGCCCGTTAGAGGATCAGTTATAGTTTGTATTTGCATCGTCGAAATATCATTAAAGATAACAACGTAACGTGTATCTTCATTGACTTTCAAGACAGAAATTCGCACTTCGAAAACGGTCGATACACCATTAACCGTTATTTTAGCTTTATGTGATTTGAGGGGGTGATCAAGCATATATTCTGTCCAACGCTGATCATCGTGTAGCGGCATAAGATACTCATCGGTATCACCCGCTTCAAAAAATTCACAAACACACAAATGATCATTTTTGAATGATTGGACATTTGGATAATTAAAATATTCTAACAAAGAGTTGTTGGCAGCAGTTAGATACTCCCCGTCCGTTACGATAACGGGTGAGGGAATAACATCGAGTATCGTTTGGCTATACCTCTCCTGAAAACTCATTTTATGGGTAATAAACGTATAAATTCTATCGACCAATACCCCAACAAGTAGGCTTAACATAATCACTATGAGGACTGAAGCAACGATCATATGCCGCGCATGAGCATGAAAATCACTGGTAGGGCGAATAAACATAATCGCCCCTAATAGCTGCGATCGGTAATCTTTAATCTGAATAGTATTAACTTCATAAGTCTGATTGGTATGAATAGCAATACTATGCTGAAGTTTGTTATAGGTCTCAGCATATTTTTGCAGCAAAGGGCGATAAGATTCCGGGATATCAATACCGACATGCTCCCCTATTCTAACCAAATACTCTATTCTTCCGAAAGTTCCTAACGCTTTTTGATTGACAAAGAAAAATGAGTCGTATCCGGCAAAACGATGAATTTTATCGCTAAAATAAGAAGCTGAAATACCAAATTCAACCAAACCGATATAGACCCCTTGATCAAATATCGGAACAAGTATTCGAAAAGCAAGTCCCTGTCGTCCCTCTTCGAAGCCTGCAATACTTTGACCGCTTTTATGCGCATAAGCAACCATCGAACGCTGAGCCGCAATGTTATCGCCGTATACGAGAGGCTGATGAAGTCTCAGCAACGATGTACCATCAGCATTATGAAATTGCATAACACTAAGCCACGGATTTTCCCGTTGCATTATCTCCCAACGCGGGCGCATAATGGTATAGAGCGTATCATGATCTTTAGTACGAAATGCCTCAATGACCCCGACAGCTTTGAGACTGGTTTCGGCTCTGGAGTCGTAATAGGAAATTATGTCCTTTATTGTTTCTTTGTAGGTACGATATACATTTTCATGCGCTTCATTGAGGAGCCGTTCATTCTCTTGCTGCTCATGATAAAGGTTATAAAATGTAACTGCTGAAGCAACGGTTAGAATCAAAAAAGTGATTAAGAAAATAATTTTATATTTTATATTTTTCATCTTTTTCGCCTTATGAATTTGCCGATAAAAGATCATTTTGAAAAGCTTCAAAAGCTTCAACCGATAAAGGACGGCTGAAATAATATCCCTGATATGCATGACAACCAAATGAAAGAAGGGTATCCATCTGCTCTTTGGTCTCTACCCCCTCAGCGATAACGGATAGCCCCATACTCTCCGTTAATGCAATCGTTGATTTACAAATGATAGCATCGTTTGGATCAGTTAGAATATCACGAACAAAACTTTGATCGATTTTTAGCTGATCGAGAGGAAGCCGTTTCAAATAGGAGAGAGAAGAATACCCTGTTCCGAAATCATCGAGTGAAAAACGTACCCCGTGTGATTTTAGTCGCTCCATTTTTTCAATAACCTCTTGAATATTTTGAACCAGTATACTTTCCGTGAGTTCAAGCTTCAGCCGTTTCGGATCAGCACCGCTTTGCTCTAATATAGTCAAAACCTCATCCGAAAAATCTTTTTGATTAAACTGACGCGCGCTCACATTGACTGCTACGCTGATGTGTAAAAAATTCTCACTCTTCGACCAAAGAGCAATTTGCTTACAAGCTGTTTTTATAATCCATGCGCCTAAGGGGACGATCAAACCTGTTTCTTCGGCAAGGGGAATAAATTCAATCGGAGGTACCATTCCACGCTCTGGATGATTCCAACGAACCAATGCCTCAACTCCATACACACGGCAATCTTTATCAACTTGAGGTTGATAATATAGGAGAAACTGCTCCTCATCGATCCCTCGACGAATCTCCTCTTCCATCAATGCACGTGCCCTCAACGATAGCTCCATGTTTGGGTCAAAAAAGCTCAGGGTATTTCTCCCTGCATCTTTGGATTTATACATTGCTAGATCTGCTTGTTTCATTAGTTCATCATCACTTGTACTATCTCCATTAAAAAGGGTAATTCCAATACTGGCAGAGGATTGATACGGTATACCCTCAAGTTCATACGGCTCACTCAATGCTGCCAAAATGTTTTCACCGATCAATTCACACGTTGTAGCCGCATATTTTTCATCACTTCCTAAATCGGATAAGAGGACAACAAACTCATCGCCACCCAAGCGGGCAATACTATCTCCCTCTCGTACGCATCCTATAAGGCGCTGGCTGGATTGTTTAAGAAGATTATCCCCAATAACGTGTCCTAATGTATCATTGAGCGTTTTAAAATTATCCAAATCAATAAAAAGAAGAGCGTTAAATTGATTATTACGACTGCTTAACACCATTGCTTGGTTCAATCGATCTATCAACAAGGTCCGATTAGGTAAATGAGTAAGAGAGTCATAAAATGCGAGTCTATTAACTTTTTCTTCAGCTATTTTACGTTCCGTTATATCGGTGTCGTTACCCCGATATCCTATTAGCCGTCCATCTTGTGCCACAACAGGAAGTGCATTTGTTGTTAACCATACACTTCTCCTCTCTTTGCTGATCGAATGATTTTTTACATTTGTAAACGTCTCTTTGCGTTCAAATTTCTCCATAGCCATCTCTTTAAATAACTCTTTTCCATTTTCATGGTGCAAATCATAAAAATATTTACCGATAAGCTCATCACTTTTATACCCCAACACATTGTAAACAACATCACTGAGATAAATGTATTTCCCGTGTTCATCCACTTCCCACGTATAAGTTCGACTGTGGCGTGCTAGTTGTTCGAGACGCTGCTGACTCTCAAAAAGGTCACGTTGCTGATTTTGTATCCCATCGTCTGTCCGACGTAATAGAAGATAGATAAAACCGATCACCAGTCCTATCAATGTAAAACCTATAAGCCCACCCATAACCACTGTATCGAAAAATTCGACGTTTTCATCGGTGGTATTGTTGATAACGAGCAGGTCACCAATCTCTTTACCGGAAACATCTTTAATCGCTATAAAACTCAGACGATACGATTCCCCATTGCTATAAATATCATCGTCAATTTTTTCATGTTTATGTCGTAAACCGGTTTGAGTGTTTGCTTTCTCCAAAAGAGTGATAGGAATTTTTCCGAGTGACGAGTAAACCAATACACTATCTTTTAACAGGTCCCAGTTCGCATCGCGTGAAAGCGATCGCATCCCATCTTCCCATGCACTACGCTCAAGATAACTCTTACGAAGCAATACTCCCATATGGATATCTGACTGAAAATGAAGCTGATCGATTACATCCTCAATCTCTTTTCCCATCTCAATATATCCAAGGAGTTCATTATCGATAATAACAGGCTGTACTACCCGTAATGTCAATGTCCCCATAGTTCCGAGTTCAATACCTGATGATGTTTTTCTACTCCATTCTGCTTCCAGAGCGGTAAAACGGTTGATAATATCCCCTTTTTTGAGAGGCTTATGTACCCTTAGGAGACATACACGGTTCTTATCCATAAAATAAAAATGGGTGAGGCGGTTTTCTTCTTTCATTTTAGCAAAAGTAGGTCCCCATTGCATGAGAAGCGCTTTACTATCCCCCTCGCGAAGAGCTTTCTGAACAGCAGGGTCAGCCGCAATGGGTTTAATGGCTAAAGAGAGGGCAGAAGATTGTTCACGAAGCAACATTTCCATGCTATGGTTGATTTCAGAAATGCTTCGAAAAAAAGCATCGTGTAAACCATGACGGTGTAGTTGGTAAAGTAAAAAGGTGGTTATGATGACACAAAAAATGATCAACGCGCCTAAGGGCTTCATCAACCGATGCATTAACGGCTTCGGATGTATCCTATTACGATCGTACGATCTCCAAACCTGTGTATCTTGTTCGCTCACTATTAATCACTTTATCTAAAAATGTTATTGTTTTTATTTGTTATAAGAATACCGAGTTGATCCTTTGGAGCTTCTTATAGCAAAAAACGACATCTTTATGTGATGGGTGAAACCTTATCTCTCTAAATAATAGAGAGCTGAGCGTATCCGGCAGTTCTTGCGAGATGAAGCTGTGCATCGGCTTCATTTATCGTCTCATTTAATGAGTCTTCATGATCAACGATTGCACCGATTGAAATACTCATAAATATCTCTTCTCCCATGGAACCGAGCAAAGGGCTAGACGCCACTTTATGCCGAAGATAATCTAGGACTTCAAACCCTTTTTCCCGACCCGTATCTTTGAGAACGATACAAAACTCTTCTCCATCAAAACGGGCTATCATGTCTCGATATTCGACATTGGATCGGAGTATTTCAGAGACATGAATGATTGCAGAATCGATAAAATCGTGGTTGGTACTTTTAATATCATCGATAGCGACCATTGCCGTTACAAATTCTTCATCTCGTGCAACAGCCTCACTAAAATAAGGGTTCATAACACTAAAAAAATGGCGACGATTGTATAAACCGGTCAAAAAATCACGATGCGAATAGTTCGTCAGAGCATCAATGTTCTCCAACCCTTCAATCGCATTATTTAACCGACACGAAAATTCCTCTTTACTGAAGGGCTTGTTGATAAAATCATTTGCTCCCCCCTTGAGAAACATTGCCGAAATATCCGAATCTTCGCTCGAGGAGAGGACAAAGACACTGAGCTGGTTTTTGGTATACCTTTTACGCACCGCTTTGGTCAGTTCCAATCCGTCCATTACCGGCATATTGTAATCGGTGATGATGATTTTGATATCGGGATTCTCCTCCAAGATGAGTAATGCTTCTTCACCGTGTGCGAGGGCAAAAACTTGAAAAAATAGATTTCCAACCATTTTTTTCATCTGATTACGAAACACCACCGAATCATCCACTACCATCACTTTGTGATGACGATTTTTCAAAAGCCGCTTGATAATCTCGATCACATAATCGATATCATCAATCCCCCCTTTGTGGACGTAATCGATAATATCTTTTTTGAGCATTGCTTTGCGAAACTCTTTATCGACACTTCCGGTCAAAACAATAGAGGGAATGTTTTTTTTGAGCATTACATCCACGATCTCACCGTTTGGAGCATCAGGGAGGTTGAGATCGAGAATCGCTAACGTATAGCTATATTTGTGGGTAAACAGCTCCGCTTCTGAGAGCGAATGGGCTATATCGATATCGATGCCCAGTTCACTTTTAACTTTTAGGGAAATCAACTTTGAAAGTGTTTTGTTATCATCTACCAGTAAAATACGTTCAATCTTTGCTGCACTCCCCATTAGCTAAGAGTGTCCATTGAGTGCAGTAATTCTTCCATTTTATTATCGACACTTCCTACATAGGTAGTAAGATCCATCATTTCGTCCATATTTTTATTAAGCGACTCACTGTTGTCGTTGATCGCTTGAATCAGAATGTTTATAGTAGCGGTTGTTTCCGCAAGACTTTTCTGGGTACGTTCTGCGAGTTTGCGAACTTCATCCGCAACAACCGCAAAGCCACGACCGTGTTCACCTGCCCGTGCCGCTTCGATCGCAGCATTGAGTGCGAGAAGATTTGTTTGATCTGCAATATCGCCGATGGTAGTCAAAATTTGTTTTGTCTCTTGAGCATTGCCTGCGAGATGCTGAAGATTCTCAGAGAGTTCATGTTCTTTGCTTGCAACACCCTGAATTCGCTCAACCGTAGTGTTTATCATACCGTTTAGCTCTACAAATTGGTTGGAGCGGAGAGATTCTAACGTATTCTTGAGTTGTTGGGTATTGTTGTTAAGTACCTCTTTGGCTTCATTGTTTTGATATTCCATCGATTGCAAAGCGGCACCCAAATCATTTATTTTTCCCAGCATTTCAGCCATTTTTCCCTCAACCTCAACGTTGGCACGGGTGGAAAAGTTCCCCTCGCTTAGTGCTTCGAGCACTTTGATGGCTTGATCGAGATTTTTCTCTGTCGCATCTAGCATCGCATTCATCGTTTTTTTCAAAAGATGGACATGAGGGGTTTTCGAATCACTTGCTACACGGCACATATAATGACCACGTCGTACTTTATCGGCGAGAAGTACCATCTCTCCCGCTACTTTGGTATCTTGTTCTAAAACTTTTTCATGTGTTTGAGCCAAATGATTTAATTTTTCTTCCATACTCCCGGGTTCTGCCGGATGCGGTTCCATTTGATTGCGTTTAAACTGCATCAACTCTTCAAGCTCGCTCAACTGCTGTTCTAATATTTCAGAACCCGACGATGATGCACTCATCCCTATCGCTGTTCCCATAAGGATAACAATAACACCTGCGCTCATCCAAGAAGAACCAACGGTAATCGTTAATACTAGGCCCACAATCCCTAAAACCGATAAAATGATTATTTTTGTACTATTATTCATACCTTCTACTACCCTTACTTATCGCATTGTTTTATAAAGCGTTTCTGCTTTTTGGATCTCAGCCGATGAGGCTTTACGACGACATGACATATAGCCGCCCTCACCATCACCACAAGCGATATTTGGATAGACAGTGGCGAATACCCAATAAAAACCACCATTTTTAGTAGCGTTTTTGACGTACCCTTTCCATACTTTTCCACTTTTTACGGTGTCCCATAAATCTTTGAACGCTGCTTTTGGCATATCGGGATGACGAACAATGTTGTGCGGCTGTCCAATCAACTCTTCGAGAGTGTAACCGGCAATCTTGCAAAAATCTTCATTGGCAAAAAGGATCTTCCCTTTTGAGTCAGTTTGCGATACCAAAAAATCGGTATCGTTGAGTGTGTGCTCCATCTATTTTCCCTCAGTCAATTATTTCATTATGTCTGTTGATAATGCGCTAGTATAGATAAAAATCCCCTTTAACTAAGAGAAAATGTATCTGATTTAATCAGAAAGCTTGTAAATCAGGCGTCCTGCATACTCCATATAGAGACTTTTTTTACGGTTTTCGATCATATTTTCATTCGAAAAAACATAGCGATCAATAATTTTATCAAGTGCTTCTTCATCATGATGTTCCATTAACATTATCTCCATCGCTGCCATTTTAGCAATCATGGTGTCAAATTCATGTCGTACGATATCGAGGCTTACCTGCTTTTGGATATCCCAATATTTTGATTCGGGTGTCCCTCCGAAAATATCGTTTTCATCTTCAAAAAGTGCGTCATACGATCCCATTTTAGAGTTCCTTTTTTTTAATCTTACGATTGTAATAAAATTCTTAAAATTTTTGTACCGTTTTTACGGTTATTCATCCGGATTAAGTATTTCTAGCTTTTTGTAAATACCACAAAACGACAATAACGACGTACAAATGATTACGTTATCCGACTATTATACTTAAATCGAAACTATAGCACAAGGAATGTTTATGAGTTGTACAAAATGTCAGACCCTTCCGTCAATTTCTACCAATGGAGGAGATGTTATTATCAGTTGTGACGTCCCAGAATTGGCTACCAAAATAGGAGATTTTTTAAAGACAAAAAAGATCAATTTTGACCATCAAGACTCTCAAACTCTGATGGTGAGTGTGGAATGTTTCGAATCGTTACTAGAGTATCTCTGTTTAGCCAATCAATTTAATAAACTCGAGAGAGAGGGGATAAAACTACTCTTTTTAAAACATTCACAAATGCTCACACCAAGTATTCTAAAAGAGATGAAAAGTCTCCAAAAGTACAAAGATTTAATGGGTGCGACTGAACTCTCAAACTTGATTACCAAGGGGGCTCTGACCACTCATTTTCAACCCATCGTTGATTTGAAATCGGATACGATTTATGGGTATGAGTCTTTAGCCCGAGGAGTAAGCGATGAGGGGAATCTCATATATCCCGACAAACTCTTCACATGGGCGCGTGAGGGGGATATGCTCTTTTATCTTGATCGTGCATGTCGAGAGTCATCACTCAAAACCGCTGCGGTCAAAAATATAAAAAATAAAGTTTTTATCAACTTTATTCCCACCGCCATATATGATCCGGAACACTGCTTACAATCAACCGTCAAATGGGCAAAGCAGCTCGAATTTGACCCAAAAAATATTATTTTTGAGGTGATAGAGAGCGATCATGTTGAAGATTTGGATCATCTCAAGCGGATTTTAGATTTTTACAAATCGCAGGGTTTTATGGTCGCGCTCGATGATGTCGGAAGCGGCTATTCCTCACTGAATATGATTGCCAAACTTCTCCCTAACATCGTTAAAATCGACCGCGCTATTATCGATCATATCGACACCAACGAAGTGAATCAGTCAATTTTTCGCGCCATTACTCAAATTGCCCATGAAAACAACATTATCGTCCTTGCCGAGGGGATTGAACGTCTCGAAGAGGTTGCGTTTTGCAGTGCTAACGGAGCTGATTTGGCACAAGGGTATTATTTCGGTCGCCCTAATGCTGAACCTATTCGAAAACTCAGCTAGAGTGGAATACGCTTATCGAAACCATAACCGGATAATCGCCCCGCCTAAAAGTGCGTAGGCGAGCTCTTCTAATCCTCCCATCCATCCACCCAATGCTCCCAATGCAAGAATGAGAGCGCTATAGAGCGGAGCCGTCGCTTCACGAAGCTCTTTTTTCATCATTTCATACTGCAACGATGATAGCTGAACATTCAGTTCACCTTTGCTAGCACGCTCGATTACATGACGGAATGCCGCTACATCAGTCGGAATACGCTTGATCTCATCGATCAGTATCTCTATGATGGAATCTTTCATCCCTAACGCGCGGGGGATATTGTTCTGTAAAATGGGGAGGATGTCTTTAATCCCGTTGAAATTCTCGATATAGGTGGTTCCAAGCCCCTCGATGATCGCACTCACACGGAGAATATAAATCGCTTCTTGAGGGAGCTTAAAGGGGAGATTTCGGGTCTGTTCCAACACCTCAAACGCCAATTTTTGCATACTACCGCTGTCGAGAGCATCGTTGCCGAAGATATCAAACATCCGCTCAGTAAATTCCGCAAGTTCTGCCGCAGGAGCATCATATGCGACGGTTCCTAGACGCTTTGCCGCACTTACATACCCTTCAAAATCACGCTCGTTCGCCGCTTTAATCAGCTCAATGATCGCGATACGGGTATCGTTGGGGACCCGCTTTACCATTCCAAAATCGAGCAGTACCAGTTTCCCCTCAGGGTTGATAAAGAGATTACCCGGATGAGGGTCAGCATGAAAATACCCTTTTACCAGCATTTGGTCCGTATAAAAACGTACCAGCTGATCGATGAGAGGATGGATATCTATATTGTGTGAGAGGATAGCTTCACGATCATCAAACCGCCACCCCTCCTCAAAACTCATCACCAACGCATCATCACAACTAAGAGAGGGATAACAGCTCGGAAACAATATCCCTGAATCTTTGTACATCTGTGAAAATTTTTCGAGATTGGAGCGCTCATGGTTCAAACTGCACTCTTGCACAATCATAGAGGAGAATTCGGCAATCACCGATTCAATGGAGTGACGAGTGGTCTGGGTAAACAGAGGTCGAAAGAGACCGTTAAAGAGGCTCAATATCCGTATATCGGCACGAACCCATCGCTCTATCCCCTCGCGTCGGAGTTTTACCGCTACCTTGGTCGTATCGTCGATCCACGCGGCGTGTACCTGACCGATCGATGCAGAGGCGATGGGAATGCTCTCGAAACGGAGAAAAGGGGACGTAGGAAATGCTTTTGCCACCACCCGCTCGTATGCGGCATGACTCATCGGGGGCAAATCATCGTGGAGTGTTTTCAGAGCATTCAAATAAGGCTCATCGAAAAAGTCGTTTCGGGTTGCCAATACCTGTGCCAGTTTAATAAAACTAGCCCCTAATTCGGTAATAGTCGAAGCAAGCTTATCAGGAGTGAGCGGTGAAAACCCTCCAAAACTTTCCCTCTTTTTGATCAACAAATAAAATGAGAGTAAAAGCCGAAATACGCTCCAAAGTCGTAGCGGAGAATAGAGTCTCACGATCGTAACGCTTCAATATCCTTTTTCGTCGCAATTCCGAGTTCTTCGATCACCTCTTTGATCGCTGTTTTCAACTCCTCTTTGAGACGTTTCTCTTCTTCTTCCCCTTTTGTTTTAAGACTTTCTAAGAAGCTTTTCGTATCAGTAGTGTTGAGTTTCCCTTTCTCTTCTAGCTTTTTGAGTTCTTCTTCAACTCGTTCTTTAAGCAACAGTGCACTCCCCATACCGGTATAGAATAATTCTTTTAACATTGTTTTCTCCTACGCTTTAAATAAGAACAGTATAAAGGAAAAAAAATAATGCCGGTATCGTTTTTTTGTCATTCTATCTTCTATTTTATTTTGCAACACAGTTGCGACACTAAAGGGAAATAATTAGTGTATCCGATCACGCAGGAGGTTGCCATGCCATTGTCCTATTCTTCCTTGCACGCATTTCGAAGTATTGTCGCATCGACTATTAACGATACCGACATTATTCTCATCGACTCTACTCCAACACTGTATCGCTATTGCACGAAAGGGCAATACCAAAAACATGCTAATATGAAAGGGATCTCTTCGTATCCCAATCGCTATGGAAGCTCGGTAGCTATCACCAACAACGGAGAGTTTGGATTGGTATGTGACCCCTCAAATGAACGAACTCTTTTTTTATCGCTTGACCCGATCAAAATTCTTACCAGGATCCCTATTGAAAAACCCGATGTTGTGTTGTTCAGTGATGATAATTTCTATTTTGCTATCGGAAGCAGCACTGGTAGATTAAAAGTGTATCAAACTCTCCAGTGCACCCTATTGTGTGAGGTTCATCTCCCCGATGCTATCGTATGTGTCGCGTTCTCAAAAGAGGGGTCGAAAGTTGCCATTTCGACAATGGATAAAAAAGTCCATCTCCTCTACATTGCGACTAAAAAAATTGGACATGTTTTTCGCCTCGATGATATCGTCGAGGCGATCACCTTTTCAGCGGATAATAATAAGATATTAGGGTTTACCCGTCTGGGTTCCACCTATGTGTTTAACATAATGCTCAAACAGCAGTTTTTAGGCGACCCGCTCCTCGAATGGCCCACCCATATTGCGTCCGGTTTTAATGACCATGTGATATTGCTCGGTTCACGAAGCAATCAGCTTTTAATCTATAACAACTCCGATGGAGTTAAACTGGGAACAATCAGCTTTGATTTTTGGGGAATTACCTCAATCAGCGCCTCAGCAGAAAAAGTTTTTATCGGTTTTTCGGATGGAAACGGATTGATTATAGAACTTCATGAACTCCTCCAAGAGGCATTCAACGCGATCGAAACCAATAACATAAGCAAACTCTCCCTCTTAGCTGCAGAGAGTCCATTGCTCTTCGTCAACCAAGATTTATGCCGCCAAATCGAAAATGCCTATGAGAGTGTTTTAAATTTTCACCCCTCCAATAACGATGAGCGAAAAGGGTATGAGAAGATTGTTTCGTTGATGATCGCCGACAGTGCGATACGAAAAGAGCTGATGCACAACCTGTATGCTTCCGAGGATATCGCCCCCTTTATGGAAGAAATTTTTCAGGGAAACGCCCAACGTGCCTGTGCAAAAGCGTATAAAGCCCCTCTTTTGCGCCAACTCCGAGAGTTTCATGAAGTACGCTCAAACTGCCTAAGCGAGCTTATGATGGAGATAAAACTGCTCGAAATCGACCCTGAAAAGTTTAAAGAATATATCGAATCGGTTCCTCCGGGATGTTCTGCTTGTGTTCATAGTATTATCCCAAGCCCTGACATCCTAGAAGAAAACTATAAAAAGCTCCTCTCCTGTGCTACGGCGAACAACTATTCGGCACTTATGGAGATTACCGAGCAATATGGGGTCTTGCGGCAAACGAAAGTGTATCGCCGTCTAATGAATGCGGGAGAAGCTTTGATTGATAAAATACTGATGATGATCGCTGCGGGAAAAATGAACGAAGCTGATATTTATGCCTCTAAATTAACACGAATTAAACCTTTTGCCCTCACTGGTAATGATTTTAAAAACCAGATTAAAGCGTACGATTCTTTTGAAAATGCATCCAAAACAAACAATCTGATTAAACTCTTTGCTTTGGCATCCGAATATCCGGCGCTGAAAACAACCGAATTATTCAGAGAACAACTCGAAAATTATAAAAAGAATGTCCTCATCCCCGCCTCTTTACTGACGAAAAGGGGGGAGGTATCTAAAATTATCTCTCTTATCACACCCTACTCTGGCATAGAATATTTTGAAGAGAAAAATTTGCTTCTTCTCAAAAAAGTTCTCATCCATGAAATAAAGCTGTATGCCCCTTTGAGAGAAGAGCAATCCTTACTTGATCACTACCACGAATGTTTTGGGTGGGATGAAGCGTACGATCATGTTTGCTTAGCGTTGGATATCGTGCCGAATCCCTCTCAGAAACTCGATGAGATAAAAGAAGAATGCAAGAAAATAACCACATTTTTAACAGGAGAAAAAGTTTTGAGAAGCTTACAAGAACATGAGGATACAGATGAATACTGAAGCATTTATGACCCACACTAACGTAAAACAACTCAAAGAGATCGGATTTACGTTGAGTGTATTGTACGTCGAAGATGATTTGGAGATTCAACAACAGTTGAAATCATTTTTTTTACGCTTTTTCGGAAGAGTCGATACCGCTAACAACGGAATAGAAGCATTAGATCTCTATAAAAATAACTCGTATGATTTGATCATTACCGATCTGACTATGCCACAAATGGGGGGGATGCAACTTACCTCCGCCATTCGAATCCTTAATGCTTCCCAGCCCGTTATTGTTGTTTCAGCCTATTCCGAAAGTGAAAAACTGATCGAGCTTATCAATATCGGTGTGGACGGTTTTATCCTCAAACCTGTCGAAATAAATCGCGTCGTAGAGACACTCCTCAAATCAGCTCAAGCGATCTATGATCGTGAAATGGTTCACTATTTCAATACATTGCTGGAACGAACTAATTCGGAACTACGTGCAAGCAATATAGAACTCGAATCGACTCTCAATCAACTGGGACGATTACGAGAAGAGTGCAAGGGAGAACTTATTACTGATATATTTGTGCCTATAATCCCTATGTGTGGACCAAGTTTGGAGGAGTTTTATACCCTCAACGATACACTAGAATTAAACCGCACGAATGAAGATCTGGAACAAATTGAAGATGATTTTAACCTTCTATTGGTCAGTTCGGATCGAAAGACCACCGAAAATCTCATTCTGTCGTTCAATCAACTCCTTAGAGCATACGCTCATGAAATTCATCTCATCCCTCAATGTCATGAACTGGGATATGCCCTAATGCAGATGTCTAGGCGAATCGATGGGATTAAAACAGAAAATATCGATACAATTGAGTATCTTATTCCACTCATTACTGCTTTATTTGATTATTTAGAGCAATGGCGGCGCGGTATTTTTGTTTATCACAATGTTGATAACGTCCATTTTATGGATGACTACCTGATCAAAAAGATTACTGAAATTGAAATGTCTATTGAAAATTAAATGACCGATAAAGAAGAACTATTAACCACTATCATCGACCATGCAATCTCGAAAGGAGCTCCTATAATCGGATGGCAATATTCTGAAAACGGTAAAGTTATCATTCTCAGACATAATGCGATTCCCCTCTATCGCATCAATCTTTTCCAAGCGATGGATTTACTGATACATCAATACAATCTAAGCAAGCAATACAGTTTTATTTATACCCAGACAGCAAAAAAAATCGAACCACCTTTATCTACAGAACATCAAGCCTCCAAAACTGCCGATGAAACCTTTGAGGGTAAAACAATCGAGCTATGTAACGCAATCATTCTAAACTCGTCTCAACCCTTTAATGTAGATGCTCAAAATAAAATTTATAATGCTATTCATAAAGCTAATCATGGCAAACATGTATCACAAAATGATTTTTTAATGCTCCGTACTAGACTCACTGAGCACTATAACAATATCCATCTCTCCTCGAATGACACAAAAGAAAAAGAGAATCTCCGAAAAGTAATCCGCTTTTTCGACAAAATGCGGTACAAAGATTTTACTGAGTTATTTTAACCACATAAACTTCTCCTAAACGCAAAATTGCAACATACTTGCCACACTAAGAGATTAAACTTTCACGAAACATCCATCGTCAAGGAATACCATGATCTCAAAAATTGTGCTTACCTCTATCGCTTTTACCTCAACTCTTTTGGCATCGAGTCCGATCCAAACGATCAACATCGAGGGGAATCTCAAAGTTCCTACTAAATTCTTGCAAAAAAACATTCAGAACCATATCGGGAAAATCGCCGATCAAAATGAGCTCAATGCCATTATCCAAGACACCGAAGCATATTACCGAAAACACAACTATACACTCGCCTACGCACAGGTTCAGCCGCAAGATGAGAGCAAGGGTATATTCAAAATTGTTGTCGGAAAATACGCTGATTTTAATGAACGCTCAATTGGGGAAATGAAACGCCGAACCATCGAAAAAGGGTCTATTAATCAAATCTTTTTTGTCGGCAATGAAAAAATATCTACCTACCGCCTTATGAAACTCATAGAACCTTCACTCGGAAAAACAAACGATCAGACCCATCTCGATGAAATCGTTAAGGAAGTTGAAAACTATTACCGTGAGCACCGATATGAGCTTGCTTATGCTCAGGTAAAAAAGGTGGATGAACAAGGGATAGTTACTATTGAGATTAAAAAACACCCTAATTTTAAAGCCCTCTATGCCTATCAGGGTAAGAACTAAGATGGACGACTCTAACACGTTTCTACTCATACTGCCCCTTATAGGGTTTATGAGCCTGCTGCTTTACGTAACACGACCAAAAGCATTTCGATAAAAATAGTATTTGCATACTGAGTGCAAGTATTGCGACATACTTGCAACTTTAAAAGATTATAGTGTGACTATGAAAAAGATGTATGATCATTTTACCGAATACGAATGCCTCAATGCCATCGGAAATTCATTGAACCTTATTGACATGATCACCGAAGTGATCACCACCTTCGTCCGATGCAGCGGTGCACGGGGAGGAGAATATTTCGAAACTACTTCACCTCTCACCCCTCTCGTTCATTTTGGAGAATCGTTTGATCATAAAGATACCTACACCGAAAATATTCTTCAACTGCCGGTTGCACAGGGAAATTTTCTTTTTTTATTCGATCACGAGATAGGAGTGGAAAGCGCTGGGCTAATGCTCTCAAAATTCAAAACAAAACTCTCTAACGCAATCGATTCGTGTCTAAATGTTGAAAATCTTCGGAGTTTAACACTTCAGATCAGCCTCGAAAAAAGTAAAAATGAAGTAACCGAACAACTAATGATTTCTCAATCACGTCTGGCGATTATGGGAGAGATGATTGGAATGATCGCCCATCAATGGCGTCAGCCCATTACCGTTATCGGGATGCTAACCAATAATGTCCTCATCGATATCCAAATGGGAGGACTCAAGCAAGATCGCCTCATCAAAGATCTCGAATCGATAGATAAACAGGTCCATTTCCTCTCACACACCATCGACGATTTTAGAAATTTTTTCCGCCCCAATAAACTTCCTCAAGCAATTACTTTTGGTGAAATCAAAAGTGAACTCATCAGCATCATCGGTAAAAATTTCGAAAACAATCGTCTAACACTACAATTTGAAGGGAAAAGCGATATCCATTGTGTCACCTATAAAAATGAGCTTTTGCAACTTTTCTTAAACCTGCTTAACAATGCCAAAGATGCATTTATGGAACATACGATCCCCTCTCCCCTGATCCGATTTGAGCTCATTGAACACCCAAGTTCCCTTCAGTTTCTCGTTAGTGACAATGCCGGAGGGATCCGACCTGAAATACTCACCCATATATTTGAACCTTATTTTAGTACTAAAAGTGAAAAAAACGGAACAGGATTGGGGCTTTATATGTCTGCTATTATCGTCGAAAAGCATTTAAAGGGCGCTATTTCCGTCTCCAGTGACAATGGTAATTCTACCTTTAGTATTACCATCCCTAAATCAATCGATCAAAAGGGGTGTGATGTTTACTAAACATGATACGTTCGAAACATTACGTGAAACCCTCATTTCGATAGGAAAAGATATCTCTATCCTTTATGTCGAAGATATATTCATGATACGAGAGGAGTTTACCCTCTTTTTGGAGCGTTTTTTTTCGACAGTTGATACCGCAACCAATGGTGAAGAAGGGCTAAAAAAAGCATTAAATCGCCATTATGATCTTATTATCAGCGATATTGAAATGCCTAAACTCAACGGTTTGGAGATGATTGAACAAATCAAAGAGCACATTCTTGATCAAGCAGTACTGATGATATCTTCTCATCAAGAGTCCACTATGCTTCATCGCAGTGTCGAGTTGGGGGTTGATGGTTATCTGTTTAAGCCCATCAATCCGTTGCAAACCCTCAAACAACTCATCAAAATTGTCTATCAAATCAATCAAAAAAAAGAGAACAGTGATTATAAACACCACCTTGAACAGCTTATAGAAACAAAAAATAATGAACTGCTTCATACGTATAGAGTGGATCGTATTACGAAACTCTATACCTTGGGACAATTCGAGCATGACATCCTGAGCACTTCAGATCTCTCACTTGTTTTGTTTAAAATTAACGATTTTAAAAGTTTGAACGACTTTTACGGTTACGAAGTAGGGAATTCTATCCTTTGCCAATGTGCCGATTTTTTACGTGAAATGACTTCCGGTCTCAACGATGCAAATCTCTACCGTATCAGCGGAACCCACTTTGCCCTCCTTTCCCCTATGGATAGCTATGATCTCGAACGGTTTGCCCGTTTAACGATTCATATGTTCGAAGAGCGTGAAATCCGTGTAGATACGGAACTGATGTATCTCGAAATGACAATAGGAATCGTCGATCGAAAAGACGGTATTTCTCTCTCAAATGGCGATAAAGCACTCCGAGAAGCCCAACACACAGGTAAAGTGATCGTCTATTCCCATGACGAGGATAAAGAAAAATTACATTCTAATAAACTAAAATGCAAAGACGACATCAAACGGGGACTCAAAGAGGGGCGTTTTTACCCCTACTATCAGCCCATTATCGATAATGCTACGGGTAAAATCATTAAATACGAGGCTTTGGCACGTCTAATCCTCCCCGATGGTGAGGTAATAACACCAATAAACTTTTTACCTATCTCAAAAGAGACTAAAACCTACCCTCAAATCAGCCGAATGATTATCCAAAAAGCGATGAAAGATTTTGAAAATTCCGAATGTTTCATCAGTATGAACCTCTCCATTGATGACATTAAACATCCACAGACTAAAGATTTTCTCTTTAAGCAAATCGAAGCGTTCCCTCAGCCTGAACGATTGGTTTTTGAGTTACTTGAATCAGAAGGAATTGATTCATACGATGAACTGGGTGATTTTTTCAGCCGCCTTAAATCATACGGATGTAAAATTGCAATCGATGATTTCGGGTCAGGATACTCAAACTTTGACCATCTGGCGAAATTAAATATCGATTACATCAAAATAGACGGTTCCCTGATCATCAATATCGATAAAGATTTTGTTTCTCAAACCATTGTCGAAATGGTGACATCATTTGCCAAAAAACTGAACCTAAAAACCGTTGCCGAATTTGTCGGAAACAGGTCGGTTGAATCGATGATCGTATCAATGGGGGTCAGCGAATCGCAAGGGTATCTGTTTGGAGCCGCGATTCCCTACAATCCCTCCATGCGTTTTATCCAATCCCTCTAAAAGTTAAGCTATAATAATCTTAACTCTAAGAGAAAGAGAATACCATGAGCAATGCTATAACCGAATTAAAAAAGCTCTCATATGAGAAAAATCTCCTCATTGTCGAAGATGATCTCAATGTTTTAGAAAGTTTAGAACGTCTCCTCTCCCATTTTTTTACCCATATTTTTACCGCATCTACCTTTGGTGAAGCACTCGAAAACTATACCCGAATGCAATCCATGCCATTCCCCTTTATCATCATCAGCGATATCCATTTGGGGCAAGAAAATGGGATCGATTTAATTCGCCTACTCAAACAGTATGACGCTAATCAAAAAGTCATTGCCATATCTGGAACGGAAGATCGAGATATTTTTATCGAATCGATCCGCTATGGAGTTGATCGTTTCGTCCTTAAACCGATTGATCAAAGGGAGCTATTCAATGCCCTTACCACCCTTTTACAACGGATTAACTATGACCTCGAGCTGGAAGCTTCCCAAAAACTTCTCGAAGATTCCAAAGAATATGCCCTGAAACTCCTCGAAGAACAAGATCAATTTTTAAAAAATGCAATTCACGAAATCCATACCCCCCTCTCCGTCATCATCACCAATATCGATCTTTTACGGATAGATGGGATAGATAACGAATATTTAAATGCGATCGAAGCAGGATCGAGAATCATTCAAAACAGCTATGAAGATATGACCTATCTAATGAAACGTGACCGCGTACCCGATTACCTTACCACCCTTGATATGGTTGAGTTTATCCATGAACGCGTCCGTTATTTCACTTGTATAGCCGAAGTAAATGAACTCTCTATGTCAATTCGGGTCGGCCAGCCAAATCTTCCATTAATCCATTTTAATGTACTTAAACTCTCTCGTCTTGTAGACAATACCCTATCCAACGCTATCAAATATTCTTACCGTCCGAGCGAAATCAATGTGACGGTAGGGATACGAAAAGGAGATTTATTTTTCGAAGTTCGTAATCACGGACCCCTCATTCAAGATAAAAAGAAGATCTTTCAGCGCTTTTACCGCGAATCGGAACATAAAGGGGGATATGGGCTGGGGTTGAGCATCGTTGCTCAAATCTGCAAAGAGGAAAATATTGAGATCGAACTCTCGTCTACAGCAGTTAGAGGGACCGCTTTTCGCTATATTTTTAAAAATGCGACGCTCTTGCAACACAACTCATCTACAATGCCATTACTAATACAAAACGGAGTGAATGAGTGAAAATTTTACTTCTTGAAGATGAGTTCATGCTCGCACGCTCTATCCGCACCTATCTCCTATCTCGTGGTCACTTTGTAGACCATTACGATAACGGTCAAGAGGTACTCGATCTCATTACTACCCAATCGCACGATTTTTATATTCTTGATATCAATACCCCCCTTGTAGGAGGTTTAGAGTGCTTAAAAGTAATAAGCGAAAAATATCCCGATACCCCTACAATTATTATCAGTGCCTACCATGACGTTGAATACATCTCCGATGCTTTTTCCTTCGGGTGTAGCGACTATCTCAAAAAACCGTTCAATCTCAAAGAGCTCGATATACGGATTTCCCATCTCACAAGTCAGATTCAACATGCCGTAAAACCCCAATACGATCCTATTATTCAACTCAGTGAACATTATACGTTTAACAAAGAGAATAACTTTCTTTTTTATGACGGGACCATTCAGAGATTCACTAAACGAGAACTCTCATTAATCACCATGTTTGTAAGTAATCTTGGGCAAATCATGACCGATGAGAGCATCCGTTCATTCATATGGGATGGTGAAGAGGCAGAACCCTCAACAATACGCTCATTGGTCAATCGGGTACGAAGCAAACTCAAAGAAGAGCTGATCGAAAATATTCGAGGATTTGGCTACATTATGAAAAAGTTAGACCATGTCTAACGAAATTCAGCGGCTCAAAGAGGGATCAGAATCACGCAGTGTCTTGATTATAGACGACGATCCTGAACTTGCCGAATCTCTGGGACGAATTTTAAACGTCTTTTTTAAAGAGTGCATTATCGCTTCTGATGGTGAAGAGGCGTATGAGCTTTTTCGATCACGTACTGAAAAAAACAACCCATTCACCTTAGTAATCACCGACTTGGAGCTTCCAAAAATGGGAGGTTTGCGCCTTATCAAACAAATCCGAGCACAAAGCGCTTATCAACGTATTTTAATTTTATCCGCCCACGATGAAGCTGAATACATGGCGGAAGCTATCCGGTTAGATGTTGAGGGGTATCTTATCAAACCCCTCTCAATGCCAAAACTGTTTGAAAGTTTGGAAAAGATTTTTTCAGCACCTTTACACAACATTCCACACACCACTTTTGATAATGATCCCATCACCGGATGGAAAAGTTTTCAAGAACTTGCCAATCGTATTCAAACATTGGAATCTCCTCCGTTCACCCTCCTTCGAATCCGAGTCAATCATCTAAACAATATTTTCAAATTCGTCGGAGATGTCTTTGCGAATGAATACATTGTCGAACTCTCCGCCTTGCTACAAAGTATCTCAGCAGAGAGTAAAGGGGAATTTTACCGCATTGCTACCGATGAATTTTGTCTTGTTTTAGAGGGAAATGTAATTGAATTTGCAAGCAAAATGGCTGTAAGCATGATTTCCGTTGCCCGATACTTTCATACCTCTGAAAAAGGGATTGTATTAAACTCCACCCTCTCTGTGGGTATCGCCTATGGAAAAGAGCACCTGTTACTCCATTCTAAACTCTCTCTTGAGAAAGTATCGGATCATATAGGGGGAGGATACAGTGTTTATAGCCTAAGCGATCAAGATGAAACTTCCGCTCTCCTCAAAAGCCGTGAGATCCTTCGAATGATTTTCGATGCCCTCCATGAAGAGAACATTGTCCCCTTTTTCGCACCGATACGCGATACTCACAATCGGGATATTTTCGGTTATGAAAGTGTCGTCAAAATCCGTAACAGTGATCATCTTTACGGTTCAGAAACATTTCGATCCATTGCCCTTGATATGGGGCAGATGGGGATGATAACCCGCTCTATCATACGACATGCGTTTGAGCTAATCCCTACTTTGGTTCCACGCAAGCCTATTTTTTTAGCACTAAGTACGATGGAGCTCAACGATGAATCGCTTCTTTCCTATATTCAATTTTGGGCTCAACGGAATGCAATTAGATCTTCCGATATCTGTTTTCATATTGTTGATGGAGACAAAATATTTCAAAATACCACTCTACTTCATATTAAAGAACTTCAAGCCAATGGTTTTAAAATTATGATCAGTGAGTTTGGAATCGGTCAATTTAACCTGTTGACTCTCCTCTCATTGCGCCCCGATTTTATTAAATTTCATCCGGAGCTTATCGCTAAAACTGATAATCCGCAGATCTGTTTTATCCTCTCAAAACTGGTAGAAATTACTCATCATATTGGAGCAAAATGTATTGCTCAGGGTGTAAGTGATGAGAAACAACTCGAATTAATTAAAGATACGAATTGTGATGCCTTCTGCGGATCTCTTGCCGGAAATACATTTGAGGTAGCCCATGAATAACACCCTCCCTATTGTCCTTCATCTCTATGATGAAACACCTCTATTTTCTCCAAACCAAAATCTAAAAGATTATTTTTTACTCAAATCTGCCCCTTATGATCCACTATTACTGAATAATGAAATGCTCATAGGGGTTATTTTAGAGACCAAAACGTTTAAAAAACACCATTTAGAGGCATTTGAAACGCTCCATAATATCGGAAAAAAGATCGTACTAATAGTAGTAAGCGAAAACGCTGATCACAGACTCGTCCGCTCAGCGGCTTTACTCATGCAGTGTGTATTGTTTCCACCCCTATCAGCGATTGAAGAATCAGAAGCGCTCTCTAACAGCATTCTTCCCATGCTCCGCGAACAGGTCGATACACTACGCTATATGGAGGCACTTAAACTCCGATCTCACCGTTCAGGGATAGTGGATTCACTCAATGTCGTCGCCCACCAATGGCGTCAACCGATCAATCTCATCAGTATGGAAGCAATCAATCTCTCCATCCAATCGACATTGGAGGAATCCGTCCCCTCAGTTTCGATTCAAAAAAGTACCCAGATGATCTCGGAGCAATCCCAAAGAATGGCGGAAATTCTTAAAAATGTTCTAAATATGGGGAAAACAAACCGCGCTAAAGAGCCGTTTTCAATCAATACCATGCTGGAACGAGTTCAACTTTTTTTTGCCGATCAATTCCAACGTGAACGGATCGAATATCGTATCCATCCTCTTGGTGAGGATACCTTTTTGCATGGCTATTCTTCTGATTTAGAAGAGGTATTGGTCAATCTACTCGCCAATGCCAAAGATGCTTTTTTAAATATTGCACTCGACTACCCTAAAATCATCACCGTCGAAACTCAAATAACCGAAAAGACAATCATCTTAATAGTAAAAGATAATGCCGGCGGGGTTCCAGAAGCGATACGTGAAAAAATATTTGAGCCCCATTTTTCGACAAAAGGTCATGGAGAAGGGTTTGGGATCGGTCTGCACATCGCACGACTCATAATCACGCAAGAGTTCAAAGGGAGTCTTACACTTGGGGTAGTGAAAGATGAGACGATATTTACGATCACTCTTCCGAGAAATGATGCGAGTCAGTTAAAATTTATATATTCATAGAGTAAATCATGAAATTAGCACAAATTATTGAATCGCTGAACCGAATGGAAAACTTTTCCTTTCTGTACGCAGAAGATGACGAGTCTACGTCCCTCGAAATGGATTCTGCTGAGAAACCGTTAGGCTCCAGTTCCGTATTGGCATTGTCCATTTTTTCTGTGCATTTTGAATCTTATGACACCTAAAGTATTTGTTAACAAAGTAAAATTGTTAAACCTATTCGGCATACATCGCCTTCGTATAGGAGATACCTAAATTTTGAGCTACGATATTGACAATAGCGCTATCGAGTTTTAGATCATTGCTCATCGCATTTAAAATCGTTTGTGCTTCTTCTGCATGTAAACCGATACGATAGGGGCGATCTTGTACCAGCGCCTGAAAAATATCGGCTACCGATAATATTCTCGCTTCAATCGGGATCTGATCCCCTCCCAAGTGATATGGATACCCTTTTGCATCCAATGTTTCATGATGCATCGCTGCAATTTTAGCAATTTCATGAAACCCTTTTATTTTACGCAAAATGACATTTGAATCAAAACCGTGCCGGTTCATCTGAGCACGTTCTTCTTCATCCAATGGACCTGCTTTATGGAGAATGGCATCGGCTACCCGCAGTTTTCCCAAATCATGAAAGAATGCCGACAACTCTATGCACTCTTGTTGAGCTTCAGATAATCCGTATAACTCGGCAAGATATCGCGCCAAAGATGCAACCCCGTACGTATGCTTGGAGGTGAAAGGACTTTTGGCATCAACCACATCCGCAAACATCATAGCAATACTTTTAAGCTCGGAAAAATCGATCGCCATCGGTTCAGATTGACGTATCCAGTCTTCATAATAGCCCTCTAGTGATTCAGCTTCCAGGTAGTACCAAAAAGAATCTGCTTCAGCCGCCGCGACAAATGCTGCTGTTAGCTCCTCTGAAAACATCTCACTGATATATTTTTGGATTGTTGTTCGGACATTCGCTTTATCATGCAGCGTCGTTGACCCCAGTTGAACTCTCAAAGCATCCACCCGATCTGTCAAATAGATGAGATTGGCCTCCTCTTTCACCTCTTTTGGAAGGGAGTCGGGAAGCTGATTCCAGTGTGTATGATGATATAAAATCACTTCGGCATAATCAGTATAAAAAGGGACTTTCGAGAGGAGTGATGCTCCACGGAGACAATGCACTTGTGAATTATCCCAATCGAGTTCCGTAACAAGATGATGATGCACATCTGTCGAAGAGACTCCGCAGTCATGGAGCATCCCCATCAAAATGATTCTGTCAATCCGTTCAGAATCCCAGCCTAATCGTTTTGCGACCTCTGCAGACATATAACCGACCCGTTTACCGTGCATAGTATCATCGATACCGACATAATCGAGTGCTTCAGAGAGGGCATAGGTCACTTCTCTATGATTTAGCTGATACTTCATCAAAAACCTTTTAGATATTTGTTTGTTTTTATCATAACGCATTCAACATATTTTTTACAAATAGTTAGCCGACCTCTTTTGCTGCCGCCTCATTCAACATCAAATCCATTTGCTTGAACAACGTATCTGATGAGTTTTCCAATGTACCGAATTGTTGAATAAGGAGATCACGATTTTCACTCAAACGAGAGATATCTTTAATCGTATTACCGATAACGCCTATTGTATCATGCACTTTCTGATGCGGTTGCAACATCCCTTGAAATGATGAAAGAGAACTGAAATATTTTTTTCCGTCTCCTTTTTCATACCATGCTCCCAAACGGCAATCATGATGATCTGAAAAATGTTGTTGATCATTTCGGGTGTATACAGCATTATACGCTGTCCCTTTAAAGAGCATATGATCGATTTTTGCCAAAATAACAAAAGCGGTCGATTCAATATTTCGGACAACAGAAGCGGTTTTTAGAGCATCCGTGTTAAACAAATGGATAGTTTTATCAAATTTTTGAATCATCGCACTTGAGCGCAACGCTATCTCATTGATCGATTCAGACCCCGACTGAATCGAAGTTGTCTCTTGTTGAAGAGTTTGAATCGCGATTGATATCTCACCTGTGGCACTTTGAGTTTTCTCCGCAAGTTTTCTAACTTCATCGGCAACCACGGCAAACCCCCGTCCTTGTTCACCGGCACGTGCCGCTTCAATCGCTGCATTCAATGCCAAAAGATTGGTCTGATCGGCAATATCTTTGATCAGATTGACCACTGAATTAATATCGTTTGCACGAGCGCTAAGAGCATTGATGGCTCCATTGGAATCGACAACCAGTTCACTCAAAGAAGAGAGGTTTTGACTCACTTCTCCGATCTCATTAACTGTTGTAGAGGACTGAGCGGCGGTATTTTGAGAGATTGATGCAATATTCGACAAATTTCCAAGTGTGATTACCAAATCATTTTGGATAACATCCAATCCTCCGGTAGAACGACTGATTTCGGCAAGTTTTTGATCGAGTTCAGAAAGTTTAAGGGCTTCATGACTTGCTCTCATTTTGACGACATTTTGATTAATATACTCGGCTGAACGTTTAAACGTCCCTTTGAGTCCAGAGTCTTGAACCGTACGATAATAACGGTCTTGACTCAATGCCTCAATAACCGCATAGGTATCACGCATATAGACTTCGAGCTGATCAATCATGTTATTCGTATTCCAACACAATGCACGCAATTCACCGTTCTCGGCGATATTAGTAATCCGAGATTCCATATGCCCAAGCTCAATCTCTTTCATGGTTTCAGCTACATTGTGAATAGTTGCTTGAACTTTACGAATATTGACAAATATAGCCCAAGCAATAGCAAAATTAACTAAATTCAAAACCCGAATCCAATCAAATCCGATCGTAATTACTTCAAAAATCAGCGCTACCATAAACACAAAAATCGAAATAAGATTAAGATACTGCAGCTTAGAGAGAGAGGATAAATTCTTCATAAGAGACCTTTTTCTGATTTAAAAAATGTGTTAACGCTTCTGTCCCGGCATGAATACCTCCGCGTCTCTCCGCTTCAAGCAATGAACGATAAATTGGTTTGATCAACTCTAATTTTTTTTGGGAAGGTTTGCGACGAACAGAGTGATAGGCGATCAGCTCATTTTTATCATTCATACTTGCAGTTACATGTGCCATGACCCAGTAATAGTTGTCATCTTTTGTTTTATTAAGAACATAAGCAAAAACTTCTTCTTTATTTTTGATTTTGTCCCACAAAAATTTAAAAATAGAGGCAGGCATCTCAGGATGTCGCAAAATATTATGAGGCTTGCCGAGAAGCTCTGATTCGAGATATCCGGACATTTGGATAAATAATTCATTACCATAAATAATTTTTCCTGCCAAATCAGTTTTAGAAACGATAAACTCTTTGTCATCGAACGTAAGTTCTATTCCAGCCATATTTTCTCACCTCATAGATTATTAGTTGTAATTATGATTGGTTAGTGTTGCAATTGTGTGGCAATTCTCAAAAAAACGCTATTTTTCCCTGAGTAATCGTATCGTGAAACACACTCCATCTCCAGTATTCTCAACACTGATAATTCCATTCAGATGCTTTTCGATAATTGTTTTTGACATATAAAGTCCTAATCCAGTCCCCGTTTTTTCATCTTTGGTCGAAAAATAGGGGTCAAAAATATGGGACATCACCTCTACTGGGATATTTCCGCCATTATTACACAGTTGTGCCACGACATACTCATCTTCATCGTATACACGAACATTTATCCTCTTATTAAGAAGTGGACTCGATACCAATGCTTCTTTGGCATTATTTAAAATATTGATCAATACCTGTAGCATTTCACGAGAATAGATGCATACTGATCCCTTCGACTCATTAGCCATCTCCAAAACAATATTATGATTGAGCATACTCGAACCGATCATAGATTCGGCTTCACCCAAAATATCAATGATAAAACTCGGCTCTTTCTCTTTATCAGGACGGAAAAAATTACGGAATACATCAATTGTCTTAGAGAGATAGTCGCTCATCGCCAAAATCTCTTCACCGCTTTTTTGACACTGTTCGGGATCAATCCCATCGAGATCAAGATCGACGAGCATGTTATTGATAACCATCGACATCGTACTCAGCGGCTGACGCCATTGATGGGCGATCATCCCAATCATCTCTCCCATTGCCGCATGACGAGATTGGGCTATCATTAGTTCTTGAGTAGTACGTATCTCTTCGAGCATACGCTGACGCTGAGTAATATCCGTGTGAAATCCAACCATCCGAACCGCTTTGTTCTCCTCATCAAAAATTACTTGCCCCCGATCCAAATTCCAAATATAATGCCCCTCTTTATGCCGTAAACGATGGATATTTTCATAAGGAACCCCTTGAGACGTTATACTCATTTCAATCGCCCGCTCTGCAGCTTCTAAATCATCGGGATGAACAAGTGAACTCCATGTCTCCAGCGCATTGGGAAGCTCTTCATCACTGTAACCGAGCATCATTTTCCAACGGGGTGAAAAATAAATTTCATTAGTAATAAGATTCCAGTCCCATAGCCCATCACGTGAGCCATTAATCGCCAAATCAAACCGTTCACGAGCACTTTCGAGTGCCGTAATATCATTTAAGATCATTACATAACCCGAAAATTTCTCACTGACATCATCTAATGGACGAATCGAGACATCGTAAATTCTCCGTGTCCCATCACTCTCTTTTTTTTCATACGTAAAACGATAACTCTCCCTATCTCCCAAATCACCGATTGCATCAAAAATCCATTCAGGAGTTGGTATCGTTTTATTTTTCATGTAGTAGTAGTGACCGCTGGATTGTCTTTTATCAAATAACACTTCACTCGCACTTTGGTTGTAGTTGGTGATCAAACCGTAAGAATCAAGCAAAATTGCCCCTGATGAGAACGAATCAAAAATGGTCAAATAGAGATTTTTTTCATTCGTAAGATCAAGATTTTGAGAAGAGAGTTCATGTATTTGTTCTTCCGAACTTCGTCCGTGCCATTCGATAGAATAGGCAATCTCTACCCGATCAAAAAACTGCCGAATATACTCATAATAAAACTGCGGATTTTCGAAAATCTCTTTGTTCTCTTCAATCAAGTCATGATAGGTTTGCCGATAATATTTAAACAATGAAATAAACATCGCGAAATTAACCCCTCGACTTCGATGGCGCTGCGCTTCGAGCAATCCAAATTGCGAAGCTGGATCGTCGTTGAAATGTTCATCAGGGGTGAGAGATGGTGGGGTGGGGTATTGTGTAATCAAAAGCTCAAGCGAATCGGTCAAACCGACTATTGAGATTCGCCACGCTTCCAAAAGGGTCGAAGTATAAAGAGTGTATCCATTTGTTTTGGCATAGGTGAGTATCCGCTCCATCAACCACGTTTCATTTTCACGAAGCCACGAGATAAAGAGTGATGATGAATCAATCTTCACGTTTTTTCACACCCGTAAAGGGTATCGCAATGTTCCGCTCCACCCTCAACATTTTCAAACCACTCTAAAAAGCGTGTTGCATTTTCACCGTGAAAGAGGGACCCGTGCTGAGGGGCAATCGTAGCGACATCGTAACGACGAACACACTGAACCCATGCACGGCAAAAACGGTTAGATGCCATATAACGACTATGAAACCCTTCTAAAAATGGCCGATGTTCCTCAAAATCATCAACTCTTTTATTGAGATTTTGAGGAGAAGCGATCGCCGCTCCAATATCCCCCGAAAAGAGAATTTTCGAGCGGCTATCATAAAGAGAAAAATTTCCCGGAGAATGGAGAAAATGGGCAGGGATAAACCGCAAATAATCACTTCCGAAAGTGATTTGAGCGCCATGATCTTCAAGCCCCAAAATACGGTCCATATCCATAAGACCATAATGCCCCATAAATCTAACCCACAACTGCGATATAACAAGCTTTGCTGAAGTGGCAACGCTCCACTGAGCAATCGCACCGGCGACATCGGGATCTTGATGAGAAAAAAAGATGTATTTCAGCTGTTTCGGATCAATATGGCGTGAAATTGCTTCATACAAATCGCTGAATATCACTTCACTTCCAGGATCGATCAAAACAGCGCTGTTATTTTGAATAATCAAAAATTGGTTCACCGACAGTGAGTGCGCTGCGTGTTCCTCATCTTCTAGACTAAACATAACACATTTATGGTGTGTATCGTCAAAAAGAACCGTTTCATTTTTCATACTGTATTCCTTTAAATTCGCGGATTAAAACCATTTGACGTTTGGCGATATAATCGATCATACTTTTCTTCCCTTCTGCATGAAGTGTAAAAATAAAAACCACCTCGAAACGTCGATTCACCTCATCGATCCGAAACACCTCTGCCGTCGTATTAATAATGATCGGACGAAGCATAGTGGTAAGTACAATATCCAAAATAACCGAATGTTTTACGGCAAATCCTGCCGGCAAAGATAAAACCTGAACCCTCATTCCCCCCAGTGAAACATCCATAATCTCGAGTTCAGTATCTAACTTCCGCTCTTCATACAGCATACTCATCTGAATCTTATCATCAGGCGTGACCCGTATCGATTCTCTACGAGTCGGTGAAGTTGAAACCAAGTGGTAATGTTCAAAAGTAACACTTTGATCCTCAAAATCAATCCGTTTGATCCCCTCCGCCAAAATTGCCATGGGGAAAAGTTCTGAAGTGAGGTAAAACATCTCCTCATGCTGCATCGCTTTGAGCTGAACGTACGGAACCTTCATGGTGACGACTCTCTCATCGATAGTTACCACAAGCCCATCGTTCGCGATACTTAACCCTTTGTAAAGATTGTGTGCTTTGATCTTGGCACCACTGCGCATTCCCATCTCCAGAAGTGCACGTACCGTTTTTTCATCTTTGAGAATGGCTTCTTTCTCGGTTGCAGTACTGTCATAGAGTTTGAGCAGCCCCAATTCAGTGACATCATTGAGGGAAAGGACAGCATACCCCTCTTTTTCAGGAACACTCTGAAACGTGAGGATAAAATGGTGCGACACCTCCTCCTGATCGGCAATTTTGACATTAAACAGCCGTCCAGGATGTGCAGAAATATGCTCAAACCATTTCATCGTCCCGTGGTCGTAAACAAAACTTTTATGTTCGAGTAGAACCTCACCGAACGATTGAAATTTCTTTCGCAATGCCTCGATGTTGGGGACACCGAAAAAATCAAGACAGGGCTGATTGGCAATCACCACATTACGTTCATGGAGTAAAAAAACCAGATTGTTTTGATAGTTAAAAACAGCGTGCAGATTGGCATTAAAAATTTTGCGATGAAACGCCTCCAAAAATACTTCAGAACATCGCGTAAATGTTTCGATGAGATTATCGATCTTAAGTGGTTTGATGAGATATTCAAAGACTCCGATTTTAATCGAATGGTGGAGCATTTCGATTTCATCATGGGCGGTCGTAATGATAATTATGACATCCGAATCAATAGCATGTATCGCTTCGGACATTTTCAGTCCATCCATTTTAGGCATATTGATATCGGTGATAACGATTTGAGGACGATGAAGTTTAAAAAGGCTCAACCCCTCTTCACCGTCATACGCGGAGACAACATTATCAAAGAATTTTTTAAAAAGAGTGCTTGCCTGAGCGTTCAGCCCCGTATTATCCTCGACATACAAAAGAGAATAAGAGTGCAGATTAGCCCGAAGCTGTTTTAGTACATTCGGGTCAGCCATCTATTCTCCTTTTAGTTTAATGTAAACAGAATAACGCAAGATTTCTTAAAAGGGCAACAACTGCGCTGATTGAACATCCAATTCTGAAAATTTAAAATTTTGCATGCGGTACAGGATAATTTTCAATCACGAAATCGATATCTTTGTCCCCTCGTCCGCTTAGATTAACAAGGATTGTTTTATCGTTACCGAGTGTTTTAGCCAGTTTCATTGCAAACGCAACCGCATGAGCCGATTCAAGTGCCGGAATAATCCCCTCAAGCTGTGAGAGTTTATAAAAAGCATCCACCGCTTCATCATCATTGCACAACCCCACTTTGGTTCTGCCGCTCTCTTTTAGATAAGCGTGTTCAGGTCCCACCGAGGGATAATCGATCCCTGAACCGATTGAATAAACCGGTGCAGGTTCACCATTCGCATCTTTGAGCATAATCGAATTAAACCCATGCATAACCCCCTCTTCCCCATAGGTCAGCGTTGCAGCGTGATCCCCAAGTGTTTCGCCTCGTCCTAATGGTTCAACTCCATAAAGATTCACCTCGCTATCATCGATAAATGCAGAGAAAATTCCCATCGCATTCGATCCCCCGCCGACACAAGCGATGACATTATCTGGAAGTTTCCCCTCTAGCTCATCAAACTGTTCTTTCGCTTCAAACCCGATTACCGATTGAAAATCCCTAACCATCATCGGAAACGGATGAGGACCGACAACCGAACCGATGCAGTAAATCGAGTTAATCGGATCTTTGATGTATTCTTCAAAAGCTGAATCGACCGCTTCTTTGAGCGTTTTTAACCCATGTGTCGCAGGAACTACTCGTGCCCCGAGTATTTTCATACGAACGACATTGGGATGCTCTTTAGCAATATCCACTTCCCCCATATGTATTTCACACTCCAAACCGAAATAAGCAGCTGCTGTAGCAAGAGCAACCCCATGCTGTCCGGCACCGGTTTCGGCAATCACCCTTTTTTTACCCAGATGTTTAGCGAGGATCACTTCCGCCATACAATGGTTGAGTTTGTGGGCGCCGGTGTGATTGAGATCTTCACGTTTAAGATAGATTTTCGCTCCGCCGCAATATTCGGTAAGATTTTTGGCAAAAGAGACAGGAGTCGGTCGCCCCTGATAATGTTTTCGTACGTATTTAAGTTCATTTATAAATTCAGGGGAATTTTTGAGTTCTTTATAGGCTTTGTTGATTTCGGCAAACGGCTCTTCCAATACCGGAGGGATATACGAACCTCCGAATTTACCAAAATAACCGTTTTCATCGGGGTGCGATTCCAAATACGATGTTCCCATAGTGATCTCCTGACTCATTAATTTTTAGGTTATTATAGTCAAAAGTAAGATAAAGAATCTCTAATATTTAGTAAATATTCTGATTCCAAACATTCAGCGTAATAAATGAGAATTGATTTAACATGATCCTGCCATACAGCTTGAAATTATTTTTTATTATGCTCAACATTAATAAGCTTTAATGTTTTTCTTTGATCATTTCATCAATAAATTTAAAGACATCCGCACTAGCGCGCTCAATCGTATCAATCGATTTTTTAATTTCTTCTTTTGAACACGTTACATTATTTCCAGAGCATTTTTTTGCTAACGCATTTGCTTCACGGTGAACAATACTATGCGGCTGTTCGAGGCTTCTGTATGAATTGGTATTGCCATACGCTTCATTACCGAGAGTTGCATACCATTTACCTAAACGACAAGAGGTATGATCAACTTCTTTAAATTCTGATTTTTCTCCAAAAATGAGCGAATAAATATTGTTTTTGTAAATTACATGGTCAACTTTAGCCAAACTACCAAATGCGAAATCTGCTAGTGTGTTGGTCTCTTTTTCTGATTCAATTGCATTGTTTTTAAACATAACGATATCATTATTGATAGCTACAATTAAATCTTTAGTTTTTGACGCAAAATTATTTATCTCTTCCGTACTGCTTTGTATATCTGTCGTTTCTTGCTGCATTGTCTGAACAACAATTTCAATCTCTTTAGTTGCTTTTTGAGTACGTTCCGCCAGTTTTCGTACTTCATCGGCTACAACAGCAAATCCACGACCATGTTCACCCGCGCGTGCTGCTTCAATAGCTGCATTCAATGCCAAAAGATTGGTTTGATCAGCGATATCTTTAATAAGGGCTATAATGCTTGATATTTCTCCACTTCGCTGGGCAAGTTGAATAGTTGATTGTACCGCATCACTCATATAGGATGAAAGATGATCTGTTTGAACCATAGCTTCTGTAGCCAGTTCACTTGCTTCGTTCGAATCATGAGTCATTTGAATGGCGTCTTTAGACATAATTCGCAAATGATCTACCATTGCAGTAAAAACATCTTGATTGTTTTTTAGGGCTTGATGAATAGAAGTATGATGAGTAGCTAAAAGACTTTGATCGTGGCGTACATCCCCTTTTTTAAATCGATAAATGGTTCCATTATTAATGCTTTGGAATTTAACTTCTCCCTCACACTCATCTACCTTAATAGTTGATTGATTTTTTCTGAGTTCTGCAATAACTTTATCTTGATTAGAAAGAGTATTAAATGCTGCATTTGATGCAATCACTCTACCATCCGAGCTTACCGTCACCATATATTCTTCATACGAAAAAGAAACAATAGATTCAAGTTGAATATTTTTTTCTTCAAGTGATAAAAGTCTTAACTCAAGTAACCTTTTTTCTTCTTCAATACGCTTTATTACTGTAGTACCAAACATGCAAATCACCTTTTTGTCAATTCAATAGTATTTTCTATATTATTTTACATCCAATTTAGATGATAACAGCTTAATATTATACTTATCATAACTATAATTAATATTTGTGTGTAGTTTTGTAATATGATTTTTTATATTTGCCCTATTTACAAATTATGTATATCAACAATATCGGAATACTTATTGCTATCTACACTTTAAATATTATGATGTATTAAAGGGGAAAAGTTGAAATTTTTAGTAGTAGATGATAGTTCGACAATGCGTCGAATTATAAAAAATACCCTCGTACGTCTTGGTTATGAAACTATTTTAGAAGGTGAAGATGGGCTTCAAGGGTGGGAAACTTTACATATCAATCCAGATACCAAAATGCTCATAACCGATTGGAATATGCCTGAAATGAATGGATTGGAATTAGTTAAAAAAGTACGTGCAGACAGTCGCTTTACCGATTTGCCAATCATCATGGTTACAACAGAAGGGGGGAAAACGGAAGTGATTACTGCACTAAAAGCCGGAGTTAATAACTATATTGTAAAACCTTTTACCCCTCAAGTTCTTAACGAAAAACTCTCCGCTGTTTTAGGGATTAATTAGCAGTGGTGAGTCAGGCGAGGTAGTGAGTTTTACCAAAGAGCAGTACATAAGTTTCTCCGTTTTTTTCATATATTTCATACTGAAAATCAATGTACTCATGATTAC
>NZ_JAFLKV010000039.1:22554-40685 GCF_019163035.1 Sulfuricurvum sp. | reverse complement strand
ACCGATTCGATGTGCTCCATGTCATAGGGATGAACCCCAACGGCAAAATAGATATCCGCATACTGTTCACACAGCTCTACCGCACGATCCAGTGTTGCAGGGTGCGCCCCTGGGATGATAAACGCACTAACACCCGCTTCGTGCGCACGCTTCATCATTGCATCAAAATCTTCGCGATAGCGTTCATCATCGAGGTGGATATGGGTATCGATAATCATACTAACCCTCGTGAGCGTTCAAACAAATCACGTGCAAATCCGCGTGCCTCTTCACTGACACTGTCACCGCTGATAATGCGGGCAATCTCTTCGATCCGCTCATTTTCGTTCAGTTCTCGGACTCGACTTTCGTCGTCTTTATAGATTAAAAAGTGCTGCTGCCCCATCGAGGTGAGCTGAGGCTGATGAGAGATAACAAAAATTTGATAATGGGTTGAGAGGTGGCGCAGTACTTTTGCAACACTCATCGACTCTTCACCGCTTAGGTTTGCATCGATCTCATCGAGCATTAATACACCACCGCTTCCTTGCATACTCTCGACACCAATGGCCAGCAATGCCAAACGGAGACGATTAAACTCCCCTGAGCTGAGTTTATCGAGTTTGGTTCCTGCTAAACCCAGCACCGCTTTATCAACTCCTGTTGAGCTGAGAGGGGACTCTTCTAGCTCCAACGTCGCTTCGCGCAGGTAGAGCATCCCTAAATAGCTATTCAGCGTCGTGAGCGTCTCATGGAGGATACTCTGACGCTCTTTAGAGAGTATCTGTGAAGATATGTCCAGTGCTGATTTCAGCGTTGCAATCTTTTTAATCAGATCGCCTTTTGAGTGTTCTATATTCTCATACGATTCAAGCTCGTGAACTTTTTGATCCCGATACGCCAATGCCTCTTCAACGCTGCCGTAACGTCGTTTTAGTTCCGATAACTGCTCTATTCGATCCAATATCGACTCAATAGAGAGCTCTTCGAGCTCTTCCATTCTCTCTGACGCACTCTCAAAAACACTGCGCAACTCATTCATCGCATCATCGAAAAATGCACTATCTGCTTCCAATAACCCTAAAGCGGAACTGACCGAAGATTCATATGCGAAAATGGATTGTGCCTGAGCAATAGCACTCTCGATCTTCTCTTTTTTAGAGAGTTGTTTTTTGATAAGATTTAGCTCTTCATCTTCACCGATTCGGGGCTTGATCGTATCAATCTTGTTGATTTCAAAAAGGGCAAATTCTTTGAGATCGGATAAATTTTTCTCTTCTTCCTCTATCGCTTTTAGCTGATCGGAGAGGCTTTTGAATGCAGTGTAATTTGTGCGATGCTCAGTGAGTAAAACAAGATGCCCAGCCGAATGGAGTGCAATACGCGAATCGATAAGGCTCAAAAGTGATGAGGGCTCAAAATCGCTGTAATCTTTGAGACTCAGATGTCGTAGATGGACTGAGCTGATCGCTTCCATGGATGATTTGGAGGTACTTTGATTGTTAATAAAATAGCGGGTTTTCTCTTTTTTGACTTGTCGAAAAACATTTAGCGATTCATTTTGAAGTCCGTAACGCTCTTCATCGATACTCCATGCAACACTTGATTCACACACCTGCGCTTCGACGTTCTCTAACCCGACCGACGCCAAGATGGAACGCATAAGGATCGATTTACCACTGCCGCTGGGTCCGGTAAAAACCACCAACCCAGGATGAAAATCCATCTCTGCCTCTTTAAAGGTTAAAAACTCTTTTAGATAAAAGCGTTCAATCATTAATTACCCCACCCTAACTTCTCTTTGAGTACTTCAAAATAGTTAAATTCTTTGCGATGGATCAGATGTGCCGCACCGCTGGCGAGTTTGATATGAACCGTATCGCTGTCGCTGATTTCGACCAAATCCTGACCATCTATGATGACCAAAGCCGAGGGATCGGGTGTTTTCATCTCGATCTCAAAATGCCCCGGTAAAACGACGGGGCGCTGTGTCAGGGAATGGGGACATATCGGGGTTAGAGCAAAAACCTGCGTGAGTGGAAATAGCACAGGCCCACCTGCGGATAGGTTGTATGCCGTTGAACCCGTAGGGGTAGAGATAACGACACCGTCACCGTAATAGGTATTAAAACTTCGTCCATCCACATAGGTCTCAATACTAATCATTTTAGCAATAGAGGGGCGTGTCAAGACGATATCATTAAAAGCAAAAATTTCACTCTCTCCGCTTTGAGAGACAATCGTCGCTTGTAAAACAGCACGTTGATCGATTCTGTATTCACCCTCTAACATTTTATCGACAAACGATTCGAGCTCCGCAAAATCGAGATCAGCTAAAAACCCCAGTTTTCCCGCATGAATACCCAGTACTGGGAGCTGATAGCGGTACGAGCGTCGAACGGCAGAGATAAGCGTCCCATCCCCGCCGATGGTGACGAGGAAATCAGAGTTTTGACACATCATATCAAACGGTTGCCCCATCAATCCGATCATACCTCCGCTGATATTATCAATAATGACCTCGATACCGCGTGCTTCAAAAATCCGTTTGGCTTCGAAAAACATCTCTTTAAGTTCAGGCGTTGAGGGACGGAGTAGAATACCGACACGTTTAATATTAGTTAATTTCAATGCTCGCCCCTAACATTTTATTTTCTATTATAGCTAACTTCGCGTAAAGGGCAAAATTTTAGGGCAGATTGAAATATTCCAGTGCAATCCCCTCACGCAGTCCGTCATCGATAATGATAGCTTCATCAGCTCCTAACGCCTCGTAAATCGCACACACCATTAAAATACCGGCAATAATAAGATTCTCCCGCCCTACTCCGACATAACGTGTTCGGAGAGCTTCATCCATACGTAAGAGCTCATCATACACACGATAGCAATCACTTATTCGTAAGCGATAACCGTTAATTATAAGAGGAACATACGTCGCATAATCCATCCCGCACAGATAAGCGGCAATCGTAGTTGGAGTTCCTGCCGTCAGCACGAGTGTTGATGGTTGGCTAGGAACACTATTTTGAACGGCGTTTTTAAATGTATCAATCTTCTCAAGCAAATCATTTTCACCCGCTTCGCTGAGGGTAACTATGCCGTAGTTCAGACTCACTGTTTCCACATTATCATCGGAATATCGTGTCAGTTCCGTCGATCCTCCTCCGATATCCGCCAAGACAAACGATGAGGGTTCTTTCCCTAATACATTGAGTCGGTTACGGACGGCATTGAGAGTTAGTATCGCCTCTTTCTTACCATCGATGATTTCAAAGAGTATGCCGGTTGATTTGGCGATTCTCTCCAGAGTCTCTGTTGAGTTATCGGCTAGTCTCATCGCGGCGGTTGTATAAGGACGGATCGATTGAGAAAAATTGAATAGTTGCTTGGCTTCATTGATGGCATCAATAATCCGTCTTATCGCAGGATCATTGATGCATTGTGTCTGATGCAGGTTTTCAGCTGTACGGACAATCTTCTCATAACTTTTTCCCCACATCTCCCCATCAAATTCAATGAAACGGATCGTATTGGAACCCAAATCAATAGCAATCATCTATACTCTTAGAGTAATGTCATCAATTTTATTCGATGGGCTCCATGTCTCTAACGACCCTTGTCGAAGTGAGCGAAGATCCATCTTGATCAGTGAAACCTTATTAAATAATTCAACAATGCTCATAATTCCTTCATCCACACCGAAGAGAGCTACATATTGGCGTATCCCAAGCCCAATCGAATCGTTTGAGGGGTGAAGGCGTATTTTTTGCTCTATTTGAGCGCAATACGATTGTGCTATTACCGCCGCCATTGCTTGATATTTAGAACGGATACCGAAATAAGGTTCAAAAACAGCAAGTGTTTCGCGAGGATTCCCACTGGCGGCCAATTTTTGTCCTTTATCAACCGCACTGTTCCATTGACGCTCTAGGGCTTGTGCTTCTGAGGTTTCGTACAATAATGGGAAAGAGCTCATATACATAAAAGCGTTGGAGAGGTTGTTAGACGAGATAGCTTCATAGAAAAGGTGTTTGATCCGCAACGTATCGAGCATATCTTGAGCCTCTTTCGAATAATCAGGGAAGGAGACAAGAACTTCACACGCTTTTCGTGACGTCGGAAAATCCCCTTTGGCATACGCTTTTTGAGATTGGATATAAAGTTTATCGGCATACTCCATCACATTGGTGTATTCCGAAAATTCTTTTAAAAACGGATGCTTTTTAACAAGGGCAAAAAATTTTACATAGTCGTACTGAGCAATCGTTTTTTTGAAATAAAGATACATTTTACGATCTTCAAAAAGTTGTTGAATCAATACTGATTTATCGGAAATTCCCCGATAAGGGGCTAACAATTCTTTCGCCTTTTCATCTCCATTAGAGGAAATAATCAGCTCTTGCGCTTTGAAAAAAAGCTTTTTCCATTTTTCTTCCATCTTACGATAAAGTTCTGAATCTTGAAACGCCGGATATTGTTTAGCTAACGAGTACGCTAGCGGAAGCCGTCCCTCTTGAACACACTTTTGAAATTGTTCATATTTTTCATACGAACTAAGCAACTGGGAAATTTGAGAATTTTTTTTCGGGATTCCTATAAATGGATCAAAAAGTTCTTTTGCTTTTTTTCGATCATTTTTTTCAAGATAGACACGACCCTTTTTGATAACATCGAGCCAAATTTTTTCTGCCACATCATATGCTTTGGAATACGAGAGCATCGGATTGTCCTCTAGTGCCGCATAAAAGAGTTTAAACTCCCCCTCACGTAGCATCTGCGCATAAATCTCTTCATCACCCAAAATAGAGTAAAAATGCAAATTACCCTCTAACGTACCGATAGCTAAACGGATTGGATGACTCAAAAAAGCGACAGAGGTTATTGTAGTGGATTCTTTTATATAGTGGCTTGAAACCTGCTCCATCGTATCCATGTCGTATAAACCGATATAACCCAGTTTTGTGGTGACGAAAACGAATCGTTTACTGGTACTTAAACACATAGAGGTGACTTCATCGTTCATTTTTTGGAGCCGTTTTATCACTTTAGCATTACGCATATCCCAAACGATTAATCCACCCTCTTTATCAACCGAGAGCAATTTTGCATCCGGTAGAAAAAGGATTTTAACAATCGTACTCGTGTGTCCACGCAGTTTCAACGGGTGATTCATCGTTGCGATATTGAGCAAATTGATCGTATGATCAAAACTTCCGGTAGCAATCCACTGCCCGTTATCATTAAACGTAACCGTACTGACATAATCCGAATGAGGAGGCAAGGTAAAAGCGAGACGGGATGTCTTTAGAACCCATACGAATGATTTTCCGTCTTGCCCACCGGTAATAAAATAGCGGCCGTTCGGATCGAGACCGACACACTCTACTTCACCTTGGTGACGTCCGACTTTATAGATGAGCTTTCGTTGAGAGAGGCTAAATATAGCGGCTTGATTGGTTCCCAAAAGGGCAGAAATAGAGTACTCACCATCGGGTGTCACATCGACATACGTGCCGATATACCGCTCATGCAAAATATTGGTTTTAAATCCATCAATAACTTTATAGGTAGCCGTATCGATAATACGGAGAGCATTTTGTGCATCAATGACACCCACATTACCGTTACTGAGAGTTTTGATATGAAGTACTGGGTGTTTAAAATTGAACCCTTTTAAAACTTCCATATCCCTATCCCTTAATGTTCTTCGCTACTGAGATAGTGATTGGCGTGCATTGCTACACGAATTTCATCTTGGTGAGCTTTCCCTTTGGTCTCAAGGTGAATGGTAACATTCGCATCCCCGTATGCCAACGAAGTCGAGGTGCGGTCATAATCAATATGGACAATATTGGCGTTAAGCCCTTGAAGCATTTCTGTGAGTTTCATCAATGCCCCCGGCTTGTCGATCAAGGTGACGGTCAGCTTCATCTTACGTCCGGATTTGATCAGACCTTTTTCGATGATGATGGAGAGGAGTGTAACATCCATGTTTCCACCGCTGAGAACAACACCAACATTTTTATTTTCAAGTCCTTCTATTTTGTGGTGGAGGAGTGCCGCAACACCTGCTGCCCCTGCCCCCTCAACAACGAGTTTTTGACGCTCCAACAAGAACAAAATAGCATTCGCAATCTCTTCATCATCAACACTGATAAACTCATCCACTGATTCGAGGATATGGCCGAGGGTGATCGGCGACGTATCACGCACGGCGATACCATCCGCAATGGTGCGAACACTGGTCGTATCAATCGCTGTTTTAGCATCAAACGACTCGCGCATTGCCGGAGCACCTGCTGCACCAACACCGATCACGCGGATATGGGGAGCAATCGATTTGATCGCCGAAGCCATACCTGCGATAAGTCCACCGCCACCGACAGGAATAATGATGGCATCTAAATTATCTATACATTCGAGCATTTCGATGGCGATTGTTCCCTGCCCTGCCATAACCGCATCATCGGCAAACGGATGGACAAATACCATGCCATGTTCGCTCCCGTAAGTCGAAGCATACGCATACGCCTCATCATAGTTACTACCTGCCAGAATAACTTCAGCACCGTAATAGCTGACCCCGTTAATTTTGGTAAGCGGAGTCGATTCGGGCATCACGATCAGAGCGCGTGCGCCGAACATTTGAGCCGCCATCGCAACCCCTTGGGCATGGTTCCCCGCACTGGCGGCAATGACACCGCATGAGCGTTCTTCATCGCTTAGTGAGGCAATTTTATTGTAGGCACCGCGAATTTTAAAAGCACCTGTGACTTGGAGATTCTCTTTTTTGAGATAAACATTACTTCCTGATTCTTGGCTCAGACGCGGAGCATGTGCAAACGGCGTTTTGACGATCACATTTTTGATTCGTTCATGCGCCTCATATATGGTTTTTAAATCGATCAAACTTTCCCTTTATTCGTGAATGAGACGATGCTCAACCATACTGCAATGATTTTGGACTACTTTCATTCCCGCATCTCTAGCACGCTCGGCAGCTTCATTGTTGACGATCCCTTTTTGTGCCCAAAATACTTTTACATCACCTCGCTCGATACACGCGTCCGTGATAGCGTCAAGAGCATCAGGCTTTCGGAAGATATTAACCATATCGACTTCAAACGGGATTTCACCCAATGATCGGTATACCTTCTCTCCCAGAATAGTATCTTCTTTAGGATAGACAGGGATAATCGTATATCCCGCATTTTTGAGGTATTCGGCGACACGGTAACTGTCTTTGCTAGCATCAGGAGAAAGACCCAGAACCGCGATTGTTTTAACATCGTCTAAAATGATTTTTATTTCATTATTCGTAGCATTGATGGTCGGAAATTCACACTCCATAACAGCTCCTAATCAGATACATATCTCTTATTATACCAAATTAACGGCTAAATAATAGTTTTAGGCTACCTGATATACAATCAAACTTCATACTATTTAGAGTGATAAAAAAGGAAATACTAATGCAAATATTTCAAAAAAGTCACAAACAGACACGTTTTATTTTAATGGTATTTCTCCTCGTAGCCACTCTTATTATTATTTCTAAATTTTATAGTCTATATCAAATTCAGGAAATGAAGAAACTCACAAATGACCTTTTTGAATACCCGTTTAAAGTCTCCAATGCCACATTATTGGTTCAATCAGATGTGTATAGAATACATCGTGATATGAAAGATATTGTTCTATCCGAATCGGATGAGGAGCTACAACTCTATATCAGAGCAGTTAATACACATGAGCAGCATATCTACCATTATCTAGATATCATCCAACAAAAAGTCAAAGATAAAGAGGGAAAAAAACTCGAAGAACAAACCAGAGCGTTGTTTCATGAGTGGAAACCGATACGTGATGAAGTAATCACTCTGGTTAAAAACCATAAAAGAGGAGAAGCCATTGCCATCACCAAAGGAAAAGGGGCAAATCAGGTTTTAAAATTAGAGCACTCAACACTAAAACTTCATATCTATGCGCAAACCAAAGCCAGTGATTTTAAAGCCTATTCTGATGTAATGCATGAACAGTTCCGAACTAGCAGTATTTCTATCGGTATTGCTGTGATGTTATTATTGTTTTTGATGGCATATTACTCTATACGCAAAATTTCAAACTATATCTTTAAAAATGCCCACTTAACCAATTTACTCTCCGTAATACGTGACGTCAATCAGCTAATCGTCAGAGAAAAAAATAAAGAAAAATTAGTTCAAGAGATTTGTACGATTATGGTTAGTAACCGTATATATAGTAACGCATGGATCATTCTTTACGATGACGCAAAATGTATGGAATATATTACCAGTGCTGATGATTCAGAAAATTTTAGCCAATTAAAAAATAAAATCGAAAACGGATGGATGCCCCACTGTATTAAAAATATTCCCAACAAAAATATAGGTCATTTATTAATAGAAAATACTGCTCAGAGCTGTTTAGATTGCCCTTTCAAAGATTTGTATGAGAACAAAGGTGCGTTCAGTATACCATTAGCACATCATGGAACGGTTTTTGGTAATCTTACACTCTCTGTTAATCCCGAAAGTCTGAATGATATAGAAGAAACATCCTTATTACATGAAGTCGCCGGTGATATATCATATGCCCTTTACAATATCAAAATTGAGCAAAACTTATATGAACATACCAATAAACTCACTGATACAAAAGAACTATACGAAAATATCATTGATAGTGTTGATAATATCCTATTTGTTAAAGATAGCAATTTTACGTATATTGTTTGCAATCAGGCATTCGAACAATTTGTAGGAAAAACCTCTCAAGAGATAATCGGGAAAAGTGATTACGAAATTTTTGACAAAGAGGTTGCCGATTTCTTTCGCCACCATGATGAAAAAATGTTTGAGGAAAACTCAAGTAAATCTAATTTCGAGTGGGTAACTTACCCTGATGGCACGCAGGTTTATCTCTTTACTGTTAAATCACCACTCATTAATTCAGTCGGAAAAATTTTAGGGTTAGTCGGAAATTCTGCTAATGTAACGGAACTGAGAATTGCAGAAGAGGCATTAACGCAAAAGAAAAAAGAGTTGGAAACAATTCTACAAGAGGCACCCAATCCCATCATGCTTCACAATGAAAATGGAGAAGTTGTTATGGTCAATCATGTCTGGCAATCTCTCAGCGGTTACAGATATGAGGAGATAAATACAGTAGAAAAATGGGCAGAAAAAGCATGTGCGAAAAACAAACCGCTTATGCATCAGTATATGGATATACTTTATTCATTACAACACAAAATTGATATGGGAGAAGCTTCAGTCACGACCAAAGGGGGAAATACCCTAATTTGGCAGTTCAGCTCAGCACCTTTAGGTATTATTGATGGTAAACGCACGGTTGTCACTTCTGCTATGGATATTACTGAGTTAAAGAAAAAAGATGAGATGATGATGGCACAGTCGCGTCATGCTGCGATGGGGGAGATGATCGGCATGATTGCCCATCAATGGCGCCAACCGATAGCCGGTATCGCCATGGATGCTAACAATATGCTCATTGATATTGCATTTGAGACATTTAACAATGATTCAGCTGAAGGATATGCACAAGATATTTTAGAACAGACCAAACATTTGTCTAAAACGATAGATGATTTCAGAAATTTTTTTAAACCGGACAAAGCAGTTGCAACCGTAAAAGTAGAAAATATTATGGATGAAACCTTACTAATTGTTAAAGAGAGTATTGTCAATCATGCTATAAAACTGGTAACTTCGTATGAAAGTGAATCGTATATTGACGCATATCCACGCGAATTAATGCAGGTTTTTGTCAATGTTATAAATAACGCACGTGATTCATTAGTATTGAACAATATAGATTATGGAGTAATTGAAATCAGAACTTATGATGATGAGCAATATGTCAATACGGAAATTTGTGATAACGGCGGTGGAATTGATGAATCTATTTTACCAAAAATATTTGATCCCTATTTCTCAACAAAAGATGAAAAAACTGGGACAGGATTAGGACTTTATATGTCTAAAATGATTGTTGAAGAACATCTTCATGGGATCATAGAAGCATCCAATAATAACAATAATGGGGCATGTTTTAAAATACGATTGCTAAGAAAAGAAGAAGTTCTACAAGAGTAAATGAAAATGAATAGGCTGTAATAATGGAAAATATAAAGAAAAAAGTAGAATCTCTTAAAGAGAAGGCAAAACATTTCTCTATTCTTTATGTTGAAGATGAAGCCTCGTTGCGTGAAAAAGCGACACTTTTTTTATCCAAAATATTTGATCATATTGACACGGCGGTTGACGGTGTCGAAGGACTTGATAAGTTTTTAAATCATACATATGACATTATTATAACCGATATAATCATGCCAAAGATGTCTGGTCTGGAGTTGATTCAAAATATCCGTGTACATAATGAGAAACAAGAAATAATCGTCCTCTCCGCCGATACAAGTTCAGAAATATTATCTAAATGTATACAGTTAGGGGTGACCGGTTATTTGATTAAGCCGATTGACTTCTTTCAAGTAGTGACGATGCTGGATATATCTATAGACAAATTAAGTGCATTTCGGGAAAATGAGATGTACAAATCACAACTTGAATCGATGGTAGATGAACGAACCAAAAAAGTTCTTCTTTTACAAAATCAACTTATCTCCAATTATGAACAAGCGATTCGATCTTTGGTAAAAATGATTGAGGGTCGGGATACCTACACAGGGGGGCACAGTGAGCGGGTTGCAAATTATTCGAAACTTATTGCTAAGTCTATGGGGTTTGATGAGAGTGCATGTGATTTAATTTATCAGGCAGGAATATTGCACGATATCGGAAAAATTACAACACCCGATGCAATTTTACTAAAACCAGGGAAGTTGAGCGATGATGAGTACTCTTTGATTAAAAATCATGTTACTGCCGGATATGAAATACTTTCCGAAGTACCAATGTACAATAATTTTGTGGAGATAATTTATGCTCATCATGAACACTATGATGGCAGTGGTTATCCGAGATCTCTAAAAGGGGATGAAATACCGATAGAAGCTCGTATCATGGGAGTTGCAGATGCGTTTGATGCTATGACTACAGGACGAATATATAAAACAAGAAAATCATCTGAAGAAGCGATTAACGAACTCCAAGAGCTAAGCGGTATCTGGTATGATCCTAACGTCATGAAATATGCGCTTGATGTCTTAAAATTAGTCAATATCGATAAAAATGTATCCCAGGAACCCAATTCTGAGCTCGATGATGAACGATTTGCCTATTTTTATAAAGATCCGCTGACCCATCTTCATAACCATGACTATCTCGATTTGGTTTTGAAAAAAAGTAAAAATGAGGATAAAAAATTATGTTTGAACATGATAATGTTAAAAAAATTCACCTCTTATAATCGACAATATGGTTGGAGTGAAGGGGATATAGTATTAAGCAAATTTGCTATTTATTTAATGTCTGAATTTCCAAATTTCCAAATTTTTCGTGTTTTTGGAGATGATTTTGCCCTCATAAATATAACCCATCAGATGATAGATATAGATAAAATAAACAACACAGAATTGCTCAGGACCAGTGGTCTTCATTGTGAGCACAACCATTTTGATTTACCAAATGAGAATATTAACTCGTATAAAGATTTACAAAAATATACTATCTAATATTGAGTATACTTTTAGATAATTACAGCAACTTTTTTTGCTCTCCGATATAGCGCTGTCTTGGACGGGCGATCTTCATCTCTTTATCTTTTTTGAGCTCAATCCATTGAGCAACCCATCCCACCGAACGGCCGATTACAAAAATAATCGTAAACATCGATTTAGGAATTTTTAGGGCAGTTAAAATGAGCCCAGAATAAAAATCTATATTTGGATAGAGTTTACGTTGAATAAAGTACTCGTCATGAAGAGCAATTTGTTCAATCTTCTCAGCAATTTTGAGAAGTTCGTTATTTACCCCCAATTCATCTTTGAGCTGATCGAGGAGATTTTTTAAGATTTTGGCCCGCGGATCAAAATTTTTATAGACTCTGTGCCCGAATCCCATCAGTTTGAACTCATCGTTCGGATCTTTCGCACGTGCGATGAAATCATCAACATTATCGACACTTCCTATGTATTCGAGTTGACCGATTACCGATTCGTTAGCACCGCCGTGCGCTCTCCCCCACAGTGCATTGATCCCAGCCGATAAGGATGCATACGGATGGGCTCCAGTGGACGCAACAGCACGTACGGTAGAGGTTGAAGCGTTTTGTTCATGATCGGCGTGAAGAGTAAAGATGGTATCAAGTGCTTTGACCTCAACATCCCGGATTTCGAGATTTTCTCCTGGATACGCACGGAGCATATAGAGAAAGTTTTCGGTAAAGGGGCGTTCGATATCAGGATAGATATAAGGAATTCCAAACATCCGTCGATGGGTAAAAGCAGCCAGTGTCGGGATCTTGGCGATGATACGCCGTGCCATCACTTGTGCCTCTTCGTCGCTTGATACGTTAAGGTGTTCAAAATAAAAAGTAGAGAGGGCTGAGACGGCGGAAGACATCATTGCCATCGGATGGGCTTTATCGGGAAAAGCATCAAAAAGGCGTTTTAACCCCTCATGAACAAAAGAGCGTTTTCGCAATTCGATATCAAACGATGCACGCTCTGTATCATTGGGAAGTTTCCCCATTAAAAGAAGATAAGCAACATCTAAATAACTCTTTTTCGTCGCTAAATCACTGATATCATATCCACGGTAGAGCAATTCACCTTTTTCTCCGTCAATGTACGTGATGGCGGAACTGCAACTCGCAGTCGAAGTAAACCCCGGATCGTAGGTAAACATCCCTGTCTCTTTGTAGAGAGTACGGACATCAATAACATCGGGTCCTATAGCCGCTTCGAGGATTGAAAATTCATAACTTTTACCGGTACGGTTATCAGTGAGGGTGATGGAACTCATGCCCTATCCTTTTTTGGTTGACGTATATATGTAATATAGCATTATTTATCAAAATTTTTCAGATCAAATATCTAATTTAATAAATAGACTTTAGAAAAATTCACACTCTTCATCTATGCTTTCTTCAACAGGGAAAAATAATGTCTCTATTTGATATGAAGAGCTTAATATCGAGCTGTCAAGATAATTAATATCATTGACCATTTGATTCTCAAAAACTGTCGTCTTCCAAGCACCGAGATCATCAAAAACAAGCTGCAATAATCGGGTAAGCTTAATAATATCAAGTTCTACGTGATTTTTAACCTCATTTAGTAAATTTTCAAGCTTCAATAATGTTAACGCGATTGCCTGAAATTCATAAAAATTATTTTGTAGTACACTACGGTATTCTCGAATACATTTAATAAGATTTTTGCGTGTTGCTTCCCGATTTAGGTCATTCTTTTGATCGAGTAGATTAAAAATATCCACTAAGATTTCATCCATAAGTTGGAGTTCATCTACTATATTATTAATTCCCCCTAAATCACGAATATATTCTGCAGCACTGTAACGATTCAAACCATGCGAATCATGCAGCAAAAGATCTTTATCAGAAATAGTTATCTCATTTTTTTGGAATTCTTTCCTCCTATAGATAAGTGCAATCGATAATACACCATTCTTATCAATACTGAATGTAACATCATTTAGAGTTTGTTCTGCCCAACAAAGTATAGTATTGCTCATATCACCAAGCGGAGTGATCAAAATTGAAATTTTTTCATACTCATTAACTATTTGCAAATATGCACGCTGATATTCAACGAGTACCAGCATTAAACACTCTTGAACTTTTTCAAGTAAACAACTAATCTGTTGATCGTCAAATAGAGGATTATTAAGGAGAAGATTACTTATCTCTTCCCAAAAAGGGATGACATCTTTGTAACTTTGGAGAAAATATCGCTTTTCAAGATAAGTTTCTCTTAAATAGCTAATAACTTCAGGTCGTATTCCAGAAAAAACTGGAAACTCGATAAGGTCACTTTCTGGAGAATTCAAATGTGTTTCTAGCAAAAATACAGCAGCTAGCATCTCTTCTTCAATTGTAGAAGGAGTATTTACATTTTTTAAAAGCTGTAAAATAGGCCGTGCAAAACGCATATTTGTATAAAAATCAAGAACACTCTCATAGTTTTGAGTTGTAAAAGTCGTTGAAAGAATTGCTGATGCGAATTTAATATCTGATATAGCCACATTCGAGAGTAAATAATGAGACATAATATAGGTTAAATGTATTCGCATACGCTGCTCGTATTTTTTAGAATCGGCAAATAATAAAAAAGATTTTACAAAACGGTGAGTATAACTTCCCAAATGAGGGTTCCATTTATTAAGCTCCCATTCCACTATTTGTAGAAGGTCAATGCGTTCAGAATGAATATACAAATAACGTTTAATATTAAACGTATAGAGTTTTTGCTTAATAGAAAGCATTTCTATTGAATCCGTTTCAAAACATCCTATTGCAATAACAGGGATATCTATCATTATAAAATCATTATGCAAAGCATAATGAAATGCACCCTCATCATGACGAAGTGCATTGTAATCAGAAATTATAAGATGAGGAACTTTTTGAGCAATACTTTCCATTGCATCCGCAAACCTATGGCATACAATAATTTCGTACTCTCCCAAAAGTTTTTGTAATATAAGATTAGCATCGATTTCTAATGTATAGATGAGGATATGTTTCATAGTTTTCCTATTGATATAAATAAAGTAGAGTTTATCTCATATTAATCTCATTAAAACTGTTTCAGAATGAAAATACATATTAAATATTATACAATAGCCTATATATTAAAATTAAAAGAGTTATATGATCAATCACCATTACGAAGTACTCATTGTCGGAGCAGGAATATCGGGGTGTGCCCTCGCCTACGAGTTCGCACGCTATAGCGATATCTCTAAAATTGCCGTAGTTGAAAAATACGGCTCTATTGCGACATTGAACTCCAAAGGGACAGCCAACTCACAAACCATTCATGTCGGGGATATCGAAACCAACTATACCCTCTCAAAAGCGGCTATTACCAAACGGACAGCTAAAATGGTCGAAAAGTATTGCCTTCAACACGGTTACCAAAACAGCATAATTTTTTCCCATCAGAAAATGGCTCTAGGGATCGGAGAGGCAGAGGTTGAGTTTCTCCTGCAACGTTATGAAGAGTTTTCAGAATTGTTCCCCTACCTCGAAGTGTGGGACAAAGAAAAACTCAAAACACTCGAACCGCGCGTTGTTTTCGATGAACATGGGAACGAACGCCCTGAAGTGATAGTCGGTATCGGAGCGAGTGGCCAGTGGACGACAGTCGATTATGGCAAGATGGCGGAGTCTTTTATAACGAACGCTCAAAAAGAACCCAATACCACCGTCGATCTCTTTTTAAACTCACCCGTTCTCAAAATCGAAAAAAGTCCCTCACGTGGATACAGCATTCAGACCAAAGAGGAGACGTTTACCGCTGATTTTGTCGTTGTTGATGCGGGAGCCCACAGTCTTTATTTGGCTCATGGAATCGGTCACGGACTCGATTACGCCTGTCTTCCTGTAGCAGGGAGTTTTTACCTTACAACCCAACATATCCTAAACGGTAAAGTCTACATGATCCAAAATCCGAAGCTCCCCTTTGCCGCCCTCCACGGCGATCCTGATATCCTTGCCGATGGCAATACACGATTTGGTCCTACTGCCCTCGTCCTTCCTAAACTCGAACGATTTACGGGTGGAACGTATCTCGATTTTTGGAAAACACTGCGACTCGATAGCAAGGTTGTCAGTGCATTATGGAAACTCTTGCGTGAATCAGACATCCGTAACTATATTTTCCGTAACTTTCTTTTTGAACTCCCCTACTTTAACAAGCGTCTTTTTTTACACGATGCCCGTAAAATCGTCCCCTCTTTACAACTTGAAGAGTTTGAGTACGCTCACGGTTTCGGTGGGGTACGACCGCAGGTGATTGATAAAAAACAGCAAAAATTGATGTTGGGAGAGGCGTCGATCAACACCGGAGAGGGGATAATTTTTAATATGACACCCTCACCTGGGGCTACGAGCTGTTTGGGCAATGCCGAACGTGATTTGCGCTATGTGGTGCAGTATTTGGGTAAAACATTTGATGAGGAGCGTTTTAACAACGAGCTGACCGATGGAGAGTATTGTGTTCTATCCGCACCGATTGAAGCGCAAAAACAGACGGTAAACTCTATCCGTGACGCGATGCACGCCCATGAAAAAGAGTATTATGAAGAGATTCATGTAGGGAAACCGCATGAGTCGTTTTGGTATCGACCCCACAGTTTATGGAAAAGAAAATAGTTGACGATAGGCAGAGAGGGTTAAAAAATCTTATCTGCCCAGACTTCACTAAAAATTTCGATGTATTCAAATACAGCCGAATAAACACTTCCTATAGCGATACTCATAACGGTTCCTTGATCGAATAATATAATTAGTTATAAGCAAAACTCATTCCTAAAAATTATAATCGATTAGTAACCCGTTAATTATTTATTCAGCAGCGTAGGCTTGTTGGATGTAGTTCTCTAATTTACCATCCATTGCACTCATGATTGAAGCTAATATTTTATCTTTTTCATCATTAGAGAGTTTATTCCCTGTCGATTTTTCGATTGAGTAAATTGCTGTTGAAGCCGCTGTATCTAGAACATAGTTGTTGAGCGCCAGCGCCATTTTTGCACTATGATCGCCAATTAGTTGAGAGATATGATGTTGCAGTTCGATTAACATCTGTTCATTCATTAAAAAGTCCTTTTTTGTTTATAGCATTATATCTAACCCTCGAGGATATATATTTATCGTCCGTTTTGACTATCATAAACTTATCAGATAATTTTATAATTTGTTTAATAATATACAAGAGATTCAATGCAGTGTATAATGTTTTCAATTAATACTCAAGGAAAAATCATAGAAATGAAGGACTTGCATAGTTATAAAAGTGCTTTACGAATTTCAATTATTTATCTCATCGTTGGAATCCTATGGATTTACTTTTCAGATAACTTGGTTGAGTTCCTTTCATCCGGAAATATTCATGAATTAACCCTTTTTCAAAACTACAAAGGGTGGTTTTTTATTATAGTTACAGCTATATTACTACTTCTTTTAAACTATCACTATTTTCATAAACACCATATTGAGTACATGCAGCATATTAATGAACAAAAAATGGCTCATTTACAGCTTACTCAAAAAGATGCACTTCTCCAAACGATAATCAACAGTTCTCCTGATGCCATATTTGTTAAAGATTTAGAGGGAAAATACATTCTTTTCAATATCGGAGCCGGTATTTTAACCGGTGTTACTCCTGAAGAAGTTATCGGAAACGGCGATTCAGTCATTTTTTCTCCCGAAATTGCCGATCAATTACGAATAATGGATCGTTCGATAGCTCTTAATGGAAAAATAGTCAATCATGATGAATATCTCATAACTGCCAGTGGTATGGAAAAATATTTTTGGATAACAAAGGGACCTGTTTTTACAAAAGAGGGAGATCTATTTGGAATATTTGGGATTTCACGAGACATCACTGAACGTAAAAAAATAGAAATTGCATTACAAGAGAGTGAAAGTTTTCTCAATCAATCTCAACGTAATGCAGGGATTGGAAGCTATAGTTTAGATATGAAAACCATGTTGTGGAAAAGTTCTGATACCCTCGATGAAATATTTGGGATTGACCATCACTATGAACATTCATTGAATGGATGGCTTAATCTTATCCATCCGGATGATCGTGAAAGTATGTCTATCTATTTTCAAGAATATGTTGTTGATAATCATCAAAGGTTTGACCGTGAATATCGAATAGTTCGACAAAATGATCACGCTATTCGATGGGTTAATGGACTGGGTAAACTTGAATTCGATGAGATGAATACGCCAGTAAAAATGGTTGGAACCATCCAGGATGTCACTGAAACCAAGGAGCATGAAGATCAGCTCAAATACATGGCGCATTATGATCCTCTCACAGGATTGCCTAATCGTGTTTTAAAATCAGACAGACTACGTCATGCGATGACACTATCTCAACATAGAGGTCATATAGCTGTCCTTTATCTTGATCTTGATGGTTTTAAAGAGGTTAATGA
>NZ_JAFLKV010000039.1:4793-22454 GCF_019163035.1 Sulfuricurvum sp. | reverse complement strand
TATGTAAAACCATGGCAATCAACTTTGCTTTAGATGATTTTGGAACAGGGTATTCATCTCTCACTTATCTAAAACAGCTACCAGTCACTACACTCAAAATTGATCAAAGTTTTGTCCGTAATATGCTTGATGATCATAATGATTTAGCTATTTTAGAAGGGATTATTGGATTGGCATCGGCTTTCAGTCGAGAGGTGATTGCTGAAGGTGTCGAATCACATGAACATGGAAATCAACTTTTATTGCTCGGATGTTATTTAGCGCAAGGATATGGCATTGCACGACCAATGCCTGCAGATAAAATCATTAAATGGGCTCACGATTGGGATAAAAATCATACTTGGATTGCATAACAACGGGCAAAAGTTCTTTTAAGGGAAATTCTCTTTAGACTTTGATAAATTGTATCGATTCTTTCGGGATATCTCTTTTGTCATTTACATGATAAAGACCTTGAATTTGATCCAAACTAATGTCGTTAAATTTCCCTATATAGGCATTACGATCGGTCGTTTCTGCGTAAAAATACTCTTTTTCTTTTTCTTAGTAAGTCAATGGCGTAGTTTTTATAGTAAATTCAATACGCCGATTTTTGGATCGCCCATTTTCACTATCATTAGGAGCGATGGGATTAATATCTCCCAATCCCTTAGCATTCACTTGATTTGAATGTATCCCTTGCTTAATTAAATAATCAGCGATTGATTTAGCACGAGCCTCAGAAAGAATAAGATTTGTAGCAAATCGTACTTTAAGTAGTTTCGGTGGGACATCATCGGTGTGAACATTAATCGTTACCGATTTATAATTTCCCGATTTATAAGATTGCACCCATTTTCGCAAATGCTCTTTTCCTTCATTACTAATGATGATATCCCGCCCTTCAAATATTTGATAATTCCTAAACTTTGCGGAGGAAAAGTGTGTGTATTTAGCTTCATTGAGAGCAGTTTTATCATTTTTCACTTGATCATTCTCAAAAACTTTCTGCTTTTCTGCAAAATTATTTTGATCATTTACATTCGTCTGTACGATTTCTAAATGAGGCAAAGAACTGTTATCAAAAGGCTTGAATTTGTATTTTTTCGTAATAGTGTTTCCCCAACCCGTTTGAGAAAATAATAAAACAATCCACAGATATTTAATCATTCATTAATCCATAACAACTAAGATTTGTTTAATTCCTCTGATTGAAGCAAATTCTTTGAGATATTTCGCAAGAGCTAACACTTCACTGTTTTTCATTCTGATACAGCCGGCTGATTCATGCTTACCGATAGTTTTTTCATTAATTGTCCCATGAATACGATACGTCTGACGTCCATCTACGGTATGTGTAAGTGAAATTTTTGCCGAACCCATGTAGTTATATGGGCTTTCAGGAGGAATAGCTTTGGGTAACTCGATATTTCGAACTTTTTTGAAATAATCCAATGTTTCAGCGGTAGGATACCAAATCGGATGCAGAGAAATCGAGGAAATACCCCCTTCACCTTCGGGTTTTTTTACATCTGGTTTTGCGGTTGAAACTTTATATTTGTTAAGTTTGAATTTTTGTTTATTTTTATATCCATTGACGGTCATAAAATTTTTAGTTGAATTGATATAAATAACAATTCGATCTAAATTTCTTGGATCATAAATATTCATATCTACCGTTAACATCTGCATCATTTGTTCAGAAAGAACACTCGTATTATTCTCAAAAGTATCTATGTGCTTTTCATTTGACACAGACTCATCTGATTGTAATGGGAATTTAACCACTTTTTTATTCTCTGTTTGTGCAAGGTATTCTGCAGTCAGCTTTTCAACATAAGGTTTCATTTTTTTTATCTCATCGGATAATTTTTCTTTGAACGCTTCTGCATCAGAAACGCTTTCAAAAGTACCATAAGCTATTCTGTATGCGCCTGCTTCACTTCTGATAATAAAAATATCCTTTTCGGCTTTTTTTATATAGCGATTTTTATCCACAAATGCTTGATCATAAGTCTTATCAGAGCATATAAATACGGTATAGACATTTGTATCTGCAATAGCAGATATTAGAATTACCTTTATAAGAATGAAAAAAAATGAAACTTTTTTTATCACTTTTAATTTACCTTTATTATGAATATTTACTGAAACCTGTTACTAAAATATCTTACTTCTATCTTTGCGAAAGCGTTACAATCAAATAAAAAAATTTGACCTAGCGATATTGTTTAAAAACAACCAGAAGACTATCACTCTAACGTCGCAAATATGTTGCAAACAATCATTCAAAGCAAATAAAGTATGCTACAATAGACATATATTATGCGCATAGGATATTATGATGCCTGCTTATTACAATCCAAACGCTCCAAAAAAGTCGGCGAATCTTAGTATTAACAGTGATCTTAATTCAATAGGCGAAATCACTAAAAATTAATCTATCTAAGCTACTTGAAGAGAGATTGGCAGAAACCATCGCATCTCAAAAAGAGTCTGTGTGGATAAAAGAGAATAAAGAAGCAATCGAAGAGTATAATAATCGCGTATCTAAGAATGGAACATTCTCAGATCGGTTGAGACGATTTTAATGGCTCAGTTCGATATTTATACAAACAACAATCCTGACAGTACTGTAGAATTCCTGTATCTTCTGGATATACAAGCAGATATTCTTTCTAGCTTGGAGACAAGAGTCGTTATTCCTCTACGTAAAAACATTAAAGCAATCCAACATCTTAATCCAGAATTTATCATTGGGTCAACATCATACATCTTGTTAACACAAGAGCTTGCAGGGGTACATAAGTCTGCATTAGATGAAAAGTCTAGTTCATTGAAAGAACACCGTAGTGAAATAATTGCCACTTTGGACTTTATGGTAAGTGGTTTTTAGGTTAATTTAATCAACTGGATTTTCAATATAATTTATATTTTTCTAATTAACAAAATATAGTCATATAATATAAAACGGGTTCGTACTCGTGGACGTGTCGATGTTTCAAAAACCCGAAATTCTATTCGTAAAATCCCCTCAGCACGTCATACGTTCGCAACTTTGATGCTTCAAAACGGGATTCTCAGTATAAATGAATTAGCAGGATTGTTAGGACATTCAAGTCCGAAGATTACATTGGCACATTATGCAAGTGTAATTGATGCAAGAAAAATTGACTTAGGAAGAGACTTCAATTTATTTGGCACAATGTGGTCACAGTCGAAAAAATAAAGGCTCTAAAACTCCCTTTTACAGGGACTTTGAAAGAAATAGGTACAACGTAAGCCGGGTTCTGGATAAAGTGATAATTAATCTACTGCCTAGATCGCTCTAGGACTCTAGCGAAACAATAGCGATGTAGGACGCTAACCATCTGTTTCTTGCTGCCCGGTTGGGTTTACCTAGCTCTCTTAGTTGCCTAAGAGACTGGTGGGCTCTTACCCCACCGTTTCACCCTCACCTCTTTCGAGGCGGTCTACTCTCTGTTGCACTGATCCCTCATGTTACCATGGCCATCCGTTAGATGGAACCGTGTCCTACAGCAGCCCGGACTTTACCTCTTGGGATTACTAGTTCCAAGCTATCACCTGTTGTACCTGCGAAATTATAAGAGAAAATGGATTAGAAAGGGCTTGATAAGAGTTGTGAGGAGATTCTCCCGAAAAAGGGAGAAAAGGTTGAATTACATTCCTATTTTTGCTTTTGCTTCTTTTGCGTATTGGATACCCAATGCCCAAGCTTTGTTGTTTACTTCGTGAACTTTTTTCGGAACTTTTGAAAGCATTACGTCTCTCAAAGTATCAGGATCAAGAACACCAGTAAATTCGTTAGTAATTCCCAACGCAACAACCGATTGAGTAATAACATTGCCCACTTCCTCTTTGGCAATCGTAATGATCGGAATCTCTACGATGATCCATTTTTGACGGTCTTCTTCGGTTGGGTGAACCAAGTTTGGCTCAACAACGATGATTCCGCCCGGTTTTACACCATTTTTGAATTGTTGATAGCTCACGTTAGCAACGGAGAGCATGAAATCGATTTCACCCTCATTTGCGTACGGGTAGAAAATTTCATTATCATCGAGAGTGATATCAACTACCGTTGCTCCACCGCGAACTTGTGATGTATAAGTAGCCGTTTTAAGGCCGTGACCGCCCAATTTAATTTTAGCCGCAGCCATAATCTCACCGGCGAGGAGAACCCCTTGTCCACCGACGCCTGTAAATCGTATCGTATGTCTCATGGTTTCTCCTTAGATTTTTTTCGCAAAATCGTCTTGCGTGATTTTTCCGCGTTTGCCTTGAGCGGAAGCAATGACCATTTCATACATGTCACAATACTCAGCTTGTTCTACTTCACGCAATACACCCGTAGGGAATTTATTCATTTGCTCTTCAACAGGAAGCGCTTCCCATTTCTTCAACGGAGTTGTAATGCTGTCAATCCATGCAAGGTTTTCCATAGCACTCAACATTTTGTTTTTACGACCAAGGTTAATATGGCAGTTAGACATAATATCGAAGAATGAGAACCCTCTATGAGAGAACCCTTTTACAAGTATTTTTTCAAGCTTTTTCGGATCAAGCATCGTCTCACGCGCTACGAATGAAGCACCCGCACCTATAGCGAGTTTACACGCATCGAATGTTGGATCAATGTTACCATTTTGCGCCGATACACACCACATACCCTGTGGAGTTGTCGGAGAAATTTGAGAGTTTGTCAAGCCGTAAATAAAGTTATTAATAAGAATAAAATTCAAATCGATATTACGACGACATCCGTGGATTGTATGGTTACCACCGATAGCCAAACCATCACCGTCTCCCGCTACAACGATAACGTGTGCATCAGGACGAGTAAGTTTGATACCCGTAGCGTACGCAATCGTACGACCGTGTGTGGTGTGAACCGTGTTACAGTTGATATATGAACTAAAACGTCCAGAACAACCGATACCGGAAACGACACACACTTTGTCCATGTCCCATCCCATTTTGTCGATAGCACGGATAACCGATTTAAGGATTACACCGTCACCACAACCCCAACACCAAAGTGTCGGCATTTTATCTACACGTAAATATTGATCGTAATTGAAAGCCATTAGAACATCTCCTTAACTTTTGCTACCATTTCAAGTGGTGCGATTGGACGGCCGTTTGCTTTGTGAAGCGTCGTGAAATTACTGCGCCCTGTTACACGTTCGATCTCTTTAAGGTATTGACCCATGTTAAGCTCGGTAACAAAGATTTTGTCAAATTTTTGACCGATCTCTTTGAGTTTTTTCGCCGGACTTGGCCAAATCATGATTGGGCGGAAAAGACCTGCTTTGATCCCATCAGCACGTAGTTTAGAAACCGCTTCTTTTGCACCGCGAGAGATACTTCCGTAGGCGATCAAACACACTTCGGCATCTTCCATCATAAACTCTTCATAATCAGCTTCATCATCCAATCCGACGTCTGCCGCAACTGCATCGATTTTACCGACAAGACGTTCAATGTTAAACTGACATTGTGCCGCATCTTCCGTAGGGAAACCGGTTGGACCATGGTGAAGTCCTGTAAAGTGGAAACGATACCCTTCGAACATAGGGTTCAATACCGCAGGTGTATTCATAGGTACATCGTACGGGCGATAATCTTCCGGTTTTCCGTCAAAACGTTTACGAGTAACGTTTTTAGCTTTTACCTCTTCCAAATCAGGTAGAACTGCTTTACCGTGCATATGACCTACCGTCTCGTCCAAAAGTACGAATACCGGAGTCATATAACGCTCAGCAAGGTTGAATCCACGCACAGTTTGAGTGTAACACTCTTCGAGTGAACCGGCACACAATGTGATAGAAGCATAGTCACCATGTGTCGGGTACTGCGCTTGACCGATATCCGCTTGGGATACACGAGTTGGAAGACCGGTTGATGGACCTCCACGCATTACGTTTACGATAACGAGAGGAACTTCAGCGATAAACGCCAAACCGATTTGCTCTGCTTTAAGAGAGATCCCTGGTCCTGAAGTAGCCGTCATCGATTTTGTACCCGCCATAGAAGCACCGAGTGCTACTGAGATACCCGCTATTTCATCTTCCATTTGGATAAATTTTCCGCCGACAGTCGGTAGAAGATCAGACATCTCGTGCATTACTTCTGATGATGGTGTAATCGGATATCCACCGAAAAACATACAACCCGCATCAAAAGCACCGAGTGCTGATAATTCATTACCTGTTGAAATTACTTCTCTTGCCATTATTTCACTCCTGCTTGGTCTAGTGACATATACTTATTAGCGATAATAGCCGCTTGACGAGCTTTAGCTTCATCGGTGAGTTTTGCAAATTTATAGTCTGCTTTGTCAGCAACATAAATAGCAAAATCAGGACATGTAAGTTCACACTCATTACAGCCGATGCAACTCTCCGGATGATTGATCGAGATCATAGCACCCAAGGTTGATGTCGGCTCATAACGCATACCGAGTACACCTGATGGGCATACCGATACGCAAATATCACATGCTTTACAGTTATCGGTATTTACCCATACAGGTACGTTACCGGGATTGGTCGTTTTAAACATCTGTTCTCCTCACAATTTTAAAATTAATCTGATTCAGTATCAGTTGAAAATTTACCTACGGCACAAGAGACAAAGCTCTTGAGCTTGAGTGTGGCGTTATCAATAGCACCCTCTTCATCACCTGTTAGAGGATATCCGAGACTTCTTAGGATTGCCTTAACTTGTGCTGATTGCGCATCGTCCAGTAGATCTACTGTTACTTTACGAGGCTCGCACGTGAGATCAACGCTGATCTCTTGGAATCCCGCCTCTTTGAGTGCCTTTGTAATCGTATTGGCACAACCGCCGCAACGAATATTAGCTACCTCAAAGACGGTAATCATACTTTTTTCATCACTTCGGCAAGTGCTTTACCGATATCAGCCGGAGAGACAACAACTTTTACCCCTGCCGCTTCGAGAGCTGCCATTTTTTCCGCTGCAGTCCCTGCGCCTCCTGAGATAATCGCCCCGGCATGACCCATACGTTTACCCGCAGGCGCCGTTTGACCCGCGATGAATGCAACCACCGGTTTGGTGATGTGCTCTTTGATGTACGCTGCCGCTTGGATCTCCAAGTCTCCGCCGATCTCACCTATCATAACAATCGCATGAGTTTCAGGGTCTGCTTCGAACATCGGAAGGAGTTGTTTGTAGCTCAAACCGATGATCGGATCACCGCCGATACCGACCGCAGTCGTAATACCGAATCCCTCTTTAACCACTTGGTTCGCAGACTCATACGTCAACGTCCCTGATTTAGAGATAAGACCGACATTCCCTTTTTTGAAAATGAACCCCGGCATAATTCCGATTTTGCACTCTTCAGCAGTAATAATCCCTGGGCAGTTTGGCCCGATGGTCATCATATCTTTCTTAACCGCGTACGCTTTTGCGAACATCATATCTTTAACCGGTGCACCCTCGGTAATGATAACCGCAAGGCTGATTCCTGCATCTGCCGCTTCCATAACCGCATCGGAGACGAAAGCCGGTGGAACGAAGATCATAGAGACCGTAGCACCTGTGCTTGCAACCGCTTCAGCTACGGTATTAAATACCGGTTGACCGAGGTGTTCTTGTCCACCTTTGCCCGGTGTTACCCCGCCGACGATTTTGGTGCCGTATGCCATACATTGCTCTGCATGGAACGTCCCCTCTTTACCTGTGAAACCTTGAACGATAACTTTTGTATCTTTGTTGACCAAAATAGACATTAATTACTCTCCCTTAGCTGCTGCAACGGCTTTGCGTGCGCCGTCTGCAAGATCGGTTGCCGCTACGATATTCGCGATACCGGCATTTTTAAGAATTTCTACTGCTTCAACAGCATTTGTACCATCGAGACGAACGATAACCGGAACGTTAACGTTGGTGATTTTTGTCGCTTCGATAATACCGTTGGCAACGCGGTCACAACGGACGATTCCACCGAAGATGTTGACAAAAATCGCTTTAACATTCGGATCTTTGAGGATAATATCAAACCCTTTAGCTACCGTTTCAGCACTTGCCGAACCGCCGACATCGAGGAAGTTAGCCGGTTTACCGCCTTCGTAGTTGATGGTATCCATCGTACCCATCGCTAACCCCGCACCGTTAACCATACAACCGACATCACCGTCAAGTTTGATATAGCTAAGTCCGAATTTACCTGCTTCGATCTCAGTCGGTTCTTCTTCGCTCAAATCGCGCATTTCGTTCACTTGGGATTGACGGTAAAGGGCGTTGTTATCAAAGCCCATTTTCGCATCCAATGCCAAGAATTTACTATCACCCGTTTTAACCAACGGATTGATCTCGATCATCTCTGCATCGTGATCCATGTATACTTTATAAAGAGCAGATGCAAATTTAATAAAGGTGTTGATCTCTTCCACCGGAAGACCCAAACCGAATGCCAATTTGCGACCGTGGAAGCTTTGGAAGCCTGTCAACGGATCGATTGCAACTTTGATAATTTTTTCAGGTGTATTGTGGGCAACCTCTTCAATCGCCATACCGCCCTCAGTGGATGCCATCATGATCGGCATCTCTAACGCACGATCCAAAAGAAGTCCAAGATAGTACTCTTTTTTGATATCCGCACCCTCTTCGATATACACTTTTTGAACGAGTTTCCCCTCAGGTCCTGTTTGGTGCGTTACGAGTTGCATCCCTAAGATTTGAGCCGCCATTTCGCGTACTTCAGAAGTTGATTTAGCGAGTTTTACACCACCGCCTAAACCACGTCCACCCGCATGGATTTGAGCTTTAACAACCCAAATATTTCCGCCGAGCTCTTGAGCCGCTTTAACCGCCTCATCGGGTGTAAATGCAATATGTCCGCGCAGTGTTGGTACATTATACTTTTTGAATAATTCTTTTGCTTGATATTCGTGAATATTCATCCATTCCTCCTGTTATAAGTTTACGCTATTGGTCTTGTCATCTCTTCAGGGATGACATATTTATCGAACTCTTCGGCTGTGAGAAGACCGAGTTTGATGGCGGTCTCTTTCAGTGTGGAGTTCTCTTTGTGTGCTGTTTTGGCAATTTTTGCCGCGTTTTCATATCCGATGTATGGGTTCAATGCGGTAACGAGCATCAATGAGTTGTTCAAATACGCATCGATTTGATCGCGTACAGGCTCAATACCGATAGCACAGTTATCGTTAAATGAATTCATAGAATCAGCGAGAAGACGAACCGATTGCAAGAAGTTATACGCGATAACCGGTTTGAATACGTTCAGCTCGAAATTCCCTTGGCTTGCCGCGAAACCGATACACGTATCATTACCCATAACCTGACAGGCAACCATTGTTACCGCTTCACTTTGAGTCGGGTTGACTTTACCCGGCATGATCGATGAACCCGGCTCGTTTTCAGGGATCGTGATCTCACCGATACCGCAACGAGGACCTGACGCCAACCAACGAACATCGTTCGCAATTTTCATCATATCCGCCGCAAGCGCTTTAAGGGCACCGTGGGCAAATACAAGGGCATCATGAGATGTTAGCGCATGGAATTTATTCGGAGCAGTCACAAACTGATGACCCGTAAGCTCGCTCAATTTTGCCGCTACACGCATCCCTAATTCAGGATGAGCATTAAGCCCTGTCCCGACCGCTGTACCGCCGAGGGCGAGCTCACGCACCGATTCAAGAGAATCTTTTGCCATTTTTTCGCATTTGTTGAGCATCTCTACCCAACCGCTGATCTCTTGACCCAATGTCAAAGGAGTCGCATCTTGGAGGTGAGTACGTCCGATCTTAACAATGGTGTTAAACTCAACGGCTTTTGCATCCAATGTTGCGCGTAATTTAGCGATAGCAGGGAGAAGACGTGTCTCAACCGCGATAATCGCCGCAACGTGCAATGCTGTCGGATAGGTATCGTTCGAGCTTTGTGATTTGTTGACATCATCGTTCGGGTGTACCAGTTTTTGAGTACGGAAATCCCCGCCGAGGATTTCGGTTGCACGTGAAGCTAATACTTCATTGTTGTTCATGTTCGACTGCGTACCTGAACCCGTTTGCCATACCACGAGTGGATAATGTGCATCGAGTTTACCAGCCAACATTTCATCTGCTGCCTGAGCGATAGCATCCGCTTTCTCTTTACTCAACATGCCAAGATCACAGTTAACCAATGCAACCGCTTTTTTCAAATAGGAAAACGCTCTCGTAATCTCATAAGGCATTTTCTCTTCGCCGATTTGGAAGTTCTCTAATGAACGCTGCGTTTGCGCCCCCCAGTAGGTATCATTCGGTACGCGAACTTCACCCATTGTATCTTTTTCGATGCGAAAACTCATACTTTAGCTCCTTCAAAAAATTTATTCTTATTTAGAGTGTCGATCAGACCTTGAACCGATGCACATGATGCGGCAAACATCTCTTTTTCGGCATCATTCAATGTCACTTCAATGATCTTTTCAGCTCCGTTAGCTCCAAGCATAACAGGAACTCCGCTGACAACATTACTAAAGCCGTATTCCCCTTCGAGATAAACGGCGCACGCATGGATCTGTTTGGTATCTTTTAAAATCGCTTCGACCATGATCGCGGTCGCTTTTGCCGGAGCATAATACGCCGAACCGGTTTGCAGAAGTGCTACAATCTCCGCTCCCCCTTTTCGGGTACGCTGTACGATCTCATCGATCTCTTCATGGCTCAATACATCGGAGAGTGGAACCCCAGCAACCGTTGAGTAGCGAGGCAATGGAACCATATCATCCCCATGACCGCCCATAACCGATGCACGGATTTGTCCGCCGCCGTAACCCAGTTTTTCTTGGATAAATGCCGCCATACGTGCACTGTCCAAAACTCCCGCCATACCGATAACACGACTGCGATCAAAACCGCTTTCGCGCAATGCGACATAGGTCATCGCATCAAGTGGATTGGAGACCATAATAACGATAGCATTCGGTGAGTATTTTGCAACTCCCTCGATCACTTCACGGGTTACTTTGGCATTAATCATGAGCAAATCATCACGGCTCATCCCCGGAAGACGTGGACTACCTGCGGTGATAACAACCACATCGCAATCGGTCAAATCCGCCATTGTCTCAGCGACTTTTACGGTTGAGTGACTTCGTACCGCTGCTGCGGCTTGTGACATATCGAGGGCTTTCCCCTTAGCTATTTCGATTTTGTTGTCACGTAAAATAATCTCATGACAAGAGCCGAGCATTGCGAGCGAGTAGGCAATAGTAGACCCGACATTCCCAGCCCCTACGATTCCGACACGTTTTCCATTTATCATGTATCTACTCCTTGTGACATATCAACATTTCTCATCGAGAAACTAAAGACGATTTAATCGCCTTTTATCTATAGAGCAACTCTACAGATAAAAACCGATTGGGGAAATTCCCCAAAAGTTTAGATAGAAGCGATAATAGAGTTCAATGTCGCACTTGGACGCATTGCCGCTGTTACTTTAGCAAGATCAGGGTGGTAATAACCACCGATATCTTGATGCTTCCCTTCTACGGAGAGAAGCTCTTCCATGATTTTAGCTTCATTTTCAACCAAAGTTTTAGCAACATTGGCGAATTTTGCAGCAAGCTCAGAGTCAATAGTTTGCTCAGCCAACGCTTTTGCCCAGTATTGAGCTAAGAAGAAGTGACTTGCTTTGTTATCCGGCTCACCCGCTTTACGTGATGGCTCTTTGTTGTTATCCAAATACGCCGCGTTCGCTTCATCGAGAGCCGCTGTAAGAGCGCTCAATTTGTTATCTTTTTTCGTTTTGTTGATGTGACGTAGTGACTCAGCAAGAGCCAAGAACTCACCCAATGAATCCCAACGAAGATGACCCTCGTTTACGAATTGTTCAACGTGTTTCGGAGCCGATCCGCCCGCACCGGTTTCAAACAAACCGCCACCTGCAAGAAGAGGAACGATTGAGAGCATTTTAGCCGATGTTCCAAGCTCAAGGATCGGGAACAAGTCAGTCAAATAGTCACGAAGAACGTTTCCGGTTGCTGAAATAGTGTTTTGTCCCGCACGTACACGTTTCAAAGAGAACGCCATCGCTTTTTCAGGTGCCAAAATGTGATACTCAATTCCATTTTTGTTGAACTCAGGAAGGTACGCGTTCACTTTTTTGATAATCTCAGCATCATGTGAACGGTTTTCATCTAACCAAAATACTACCGGAACGTTTTCGATCTCTGCACGCTCAACTGCAAGACGTACCCAATCTTTGATCGGAACATCTTTAGCACGAGACATACGCCAGATATCACCTTTCTCTACGTTAAATGTCATCAACACACCGCTATCATCAGTAACCGTAACAACACCGTCTTCAGCGAGTTCGAATGTTGTAGGATGTGAGCCGTACTCTTCTGCTTTTTGAGCCATCAAACCGACGTTTGATACTGAACCCATAGTCGTTACATCGAATTGTCCGTTTTTCTTACAATCTTCGATACACTCTGAGTACATGGTTGCATAACAACGGTCAGGAATCGTCACGATACATTGTTGTACTTTACCTGCCGGATCCCACATTTTACCGCCATCTCGTACCACTACAGGGAGTGACGCATCGATGATTACGTCGTTTGATGCGTGAAGATTTGTGATCCCTTTATCAGAATCTACCATTGCCATAGCCGGTTGAGTCGGATAGACTGCCATAATAGCCGCTTCGATTTCCGCTTTTTTGTCTGCAGGGAGTTTTGCCAATTTTTTGTACAAATCGCCAAGACCAAGGTTTGCATTAACACCGATCTCTTTGAATTCTGCACCATATTTAGCAAATACATCTTTGAAAAATACTTCTACTGCGTGACCGAACATGATTGGGTCAGAAACCTTCATCATCGTTGCTTTGAGGTGGATTGACCAAAGGATATTTTTCTCTTTTGCTTCTGCAATCGCATCAGCGTAAAATGAACGAAGGGCTTTTACACTCAAGAAAGTACCATCGAGTACTTCACTATCAACCGCATTGATCTCTTTAAGAGTTTTACCGTTAAGCGCGATAGTTACTTTTCCGTCACCTTTTTTAGTGATTGATTGCTCGTTAGCAAAGAAATCACCGCTGTTCATGTGAGCAACACGAGTTTTAGACCCCTCATCCCAAGCACGTAGTTTGTGTGGGTTTTTCTTAGCGAAGTTTTTAACCGCAACCGCCGCACGACGATCTGAGTTCCCTTCACGAAGAACCGGATTAACCGCAGAACCCAAACACGTTGCATAACGAGCAAAGATTGCTTTTTCGTCATCATTTTTTGGCTCTTCAGGATACGATGGAAGATCATAACCTTGAGATTGAAGCTCTTCAATACACGCTTTAAGCTGTGGAATAGAAGCCGAAATATTTGGGAGTTTAATGATATTGCCATCAGGCTCAGTTGCAATAACACCCAACTGTGCAAGATTATCTGGGATACGTTGCACATCGTTCATACGTTCTGGAAATGTTGCGATAACGCGACCTGCAAGTGAGATATCACTTGTTACAACTTCAACGCCTGCGGCTTGTGTGAATGCATTTACGATAGGAAGAAGCGAGTATGTTGCCAATGCCGGTGCTTCATCAATTACTGACCAAATGATTTTTGCCATCAGGTTCTCCTGTTATTTTTTTTATGAAAGCATCATAACACTTACGTTCGACTTTTTTTCACTTTGTAACACTACCGGAGGGGGAAAGTTGGCAATATGTTTCATTTGGTAGCATTTACTATGTTTTGATGGTGTGTAGAAAAGTAACTACTGTAAACATGCTCCCCATTTTTGCCACGAACGAAATAGAGGTAATCGGTATGCTTTGGATGGAGTGCGGCATCAATAGCCTCTTTGGAAACATTACAGACGGGTGATGTCGGTAAACCTTTGTTCTTATAGGTATTATAGGGAGTTGTATCGGTTCGTATTCGACGAGCTGTCACTTTTTGATGAGAGTATTCACCGTAATTTAGGGTACCGTCCATTTGGAGTCTCATCCCTTTTTTAATCCGATTATCGATAACGGAGCTTACATAGGGCATATCGGAGAGGGATGCGGCTTCTTTTTGAATAACGGATGCTTTTGTTACAATTTGTAACCATTTATCGCTATCAGGCTGTAAATTATACTCAGAAGCCATTTCTTTCATCTTCTTATCGGAGAGATTGAGCAAATGGACGATCAAGTTCTCTTCACTAAAATCATTAGGGATACTGTACGTTTCAGGGACAAAATTTCCCTCTTTATGACGTGCATGAAGATCGTAGGCTTCTCTAAGCTTCCCGATGTCGAGTGAAAGATCCTCTGCAACCTGTCGCAAAAATATTTCAGTCGTCTCTCCCGGTATAATCGTTACCGCTCTGCTCACTGCTTTTGCCGTTGTAAGAGTATAGAGATACTCAAGACGCGACATTTGAACCTCTTTAACATCAATCCACCCCTGCTGAGGCTGTCCTAAAAAGCGTAAAATAAAGGCATCGATTTTGTGAACGTTCACCCCTTCGCTTTGGAGGTGTGATATACTTTTAAAGACGGAACCTTGCGGGATATAGACGATTTTGGGTGATGTGACGGTAGAGAACAGGTAGATCATGAAAGATATTATAGTCACCAAGATAATTCCAAAAACCCATAAGAGCGTTCTGCTTTTTTTGACTTTTACTTTTTTTCTTGGTTTTTTCATATTTATCGCTTTACTGGAGGGATTTCAGATTGACCGACTGACGTTGAGTGGGGTCAAAGTTGAGAAATTATACCTAAAATGGGACAATTCCCTAACCATAAAAGCAGCAAAAATAGATTTTTCCCATCTCAAATCCGATAATGCCCCTTTTAGCTTACAAACCATCTCCAAACTCTCGCATACACTTCATTTGGTAGAGAGCTGGATTGACTCCATTCATATAGATATTATTCAATATAAAGATTTACGTGGTTCATTGCACTACCAAAAAAGCTCTCTTGGTCGTATTACGTTAGAGAATGAAACAACCCATTTTGAGGGGACATTTGATCTCAATGCAACCTTGTTTCGTATGCAATTTCCTACTTCTTCGATTAAAGATGCCAACCTATCGGGAACATTAGCGATCAATTTTATCAATCAACACATTCAATCTACTATAGTGTTGAGTCTCCCGCAAACGCCCCGTATTAGCTTATCATTATTAGGGGATTCCTATACGCTCCGTTTTTCTGCTAACGCACAAAACGCTCTAACAACTATCAAACCGCTCATCGATCTTTTTGACCTTGATCCTGAAATTACCCCTTGGATACTCGAGTATGCCAAGGCTTCTTCCCTTCGTCTTAACTATTTGAGAGGACAATTTCATTACGATAAACCCGATGAGTTGATAAAAAGCCTTGTAGCCGATGCTACGCTCACTTCGGGAGAATATACGTTTGCGACAGGGTTTGAGCCGATCTATGCCTCACGAATCGATTTACGATTTATAAAAGGGAAACTCTATATCCTCCCTAAAAACGGTACATTTTATACCCTCCCGACCGAGCGGAGTTATCTAACTATCGATTTTACCACTCCCCATACGCAGTTGGATGCCTATATCCGAACCCATCATGCCAAACTCAATGAACCTATTTTGGCACTTTTGAACTACTACAATATCCAGTTACCCATCAAACAAATCAGTGGTGATTGTAATGTTGATTTAAACCTCTCGGTCAATCTGCACAATTTTGACACCATCGCCCATGGGACATTCTCCCCATCACCATCGGATATTTTATTGGATAAAATCCCTCTGAAAACCGAGGGGGGAATCGTAACCCTCAATCGCGACCAGGTAACATTCCAAAATTTTGTTGCCCATTATGGAGATACTATCGCTCACGCTCGTGTTGATGGCGAATATAATGCCCATACTGAAAAAGGTGTTGTCGCAATTAATGCTTATGAGATCGCACCTCGCGGAGGATATCTGAGCCTCAATTCTCCCAACAACCCATTGCGTGTCACCTACGTTATCACCCCCAACGGCGATAGCCTAAATGTCGATAAATCCCAATGGAACCTTTTGGGCGAGCCGTTGATTCTTGAGGGTTTTCATACCCCCTTTGATTACCACCGTGCGTACACAACCATATCTGCCCTCCCCTTTAGCATCTCCGATACGATCAAAGGTAAAATCGATGCTACTTTCGACGGTATCAAACAACAAACGGATATTAAGCTACGATTGAATCAATTTAAGTTCACTGATGTGGAGCTTCTCCAAGCTCCCTTTGATCTCAACATCCATTACGCTAATGAAATAACCGATATTAATGTCAACACTATTTCAACATGGTCGTTGCACGAGTTACCTCTGCTGATCTCCCCTTTTAGTGCCGTATTTAAAGAGAATCAGATCACCTTTGATAAGATAGAAACGGTGCTTGGAGACTTATTCAAAGGGAGTTTTAGCGGTGCCTACAACATAAATAAAGGCTCCGGTACCATCCATCTCGATAATATGATCCCCCTCTCCCCTAAAATGGTTCCTATACTAGAGAAGAAAGAATCACTGGAACTGATGGTGGATACGCAAGACGATACGATCAAAATCAATGCACCCGCGCTGAAAGCCCACTTTATAACCATTCCTAAGGGATGGAAAATTTCTCTCGATGACATTTCACTCCTCTCTAAAAAATCACCGATATTGCGTAAATATAACATTAACAACGGCTTTCTAAACCTCTACTATACGGGTGAGAGTTCACGATACCATTTTAACGGCGAAATTGACTATCTCTATCCGCTCATGCTGATCAATGAATCTCCCGTGTCCCATTACAAATTCAGCGGATCGCACCAAAACGATACCTCCACGATACGGGTCAACGATCGTTTAACTATCAATCAAACGCACGATAACATCTACATCCGTGCCAACAATACTGGACTTAATCTCCCCGTCTTATTTAAATTTCTCTCGGCATACAAAGAAGACGGCGATCTCAGCACCCAATCAGACGCATCTGCCCCTGTCCGCATCTATGCTACCCACTCCTATCTATACCTCATGAAAGGGCGGAAAATACTCACCGATACGTTGAATGCGACGTTGCATGATAATAACTTTGACGCCTCTTTGCAACACATGGGGGGAACGGCAAACCTCAAAATACGCAATGATCTTTTTTCAATTGAGGGGGAAGGATTTAACGATAAATTCATGGATCATCTTTTTGCTCTGAGCGACTTTAGCGGAGGTAATTTCTCGTTCCAAGCCAAAGGGAAAACCGATTCGTTTGATGGGCTAATGCGAATGGAAAATACCATTTTGAAAGACTATAAAGTCCTCAACAATGTTTTGGCATTTGTCAATACCGTCCCCTCACTGGCTACCTTTTCACTTCCAAACTACAATTCTAAAGGGTTGCCGGTAGATGAGGGGTATGCCCATTTTGCCTATAGAAATGGCATCGTTTCAGTGGATAATTTCACCCTAAATTCCCCCGAAATGAAAATCATGGGGAACGGGCGAGCTAATTTTAATACCAATCAGTTAGAGGGTGCGTTGAACCTCAAAACTGATTTGGGCTCAACATTGGGGAAAGTACCGATGGTCGGTTATATTCTCCTCGGTGATGACGGCTCACTCTCCACCACCCTCACCCTCAGCGGAAAACTCGATGATCCGAAAATCGA
>NZ_JAFLKV010000039.1:3200-4693 GCF_019163035.1 Sulfuricurvum sp. | reverse complement strand
GGCAATACTTCAACGGCCAGTGCCGCCAATACGACCCCTGCGGCAAAATGCTGAATCAAGCTGCGCGTTTGGTGTGATGGGTTCCAATATACGGCCAATAGACCGCCTAATGAAGCAACGATAGCGGGGATTAGCATAGCGATATAAGGTGTCATAGGTCTCTTTTCAATTTAATTTTTGTGTTCGGTGATAATGGAAAAACAATGTTTTCCCTCTTTGTACTCATAACTCAACGTATAGCCGTGTTTTGATACGATCTTACTGACGATATTCAGCCCCAGACCAAACCCCTCAGAGGTGCGTGAGCGTTCCTGACGGGTGAAGGGGGTGAGAAAATAGCTGAACTCTTTTTCGAGCGCTTTCCCGTGATTGTAAACACTGATACGATTCGATGAAACCTCCAAAATAATGGGAAATTGCTCTGCGTACTTCAGCGCATTATCGAGGAGATTTTTAAGTGCCAAAGAGAGATAATGCAAATCCCCATTTAAGGTGTAATTATCCTTAATATTAACTAATATTTTTGATTCATCGTCAATATAGAGTTTCGAAAATGCTTCCATAACGAGTGTCTCAGCAGTGAACGGCGTTGATTGCATCGTATCGGTTGACTGGAGCTTTTCTATCTCCAAAAGTTCACGTGTCAGCTGATCGAGCTCTTTGAACGAGTGTTTTAGTGTCTCACGTGCGCTTGACTCCGCAACCTCTTCTAGGGCAAACATCCCGCGAGCTATGGGAGTTCGAAGTTCATGCCCGACATCGCGCAGTAGCTCTTCACGTGAGAGGATCATATTCTCGATGGTTTGCGCCATATCGTTATAGCTTCGTGCCACCTCCCCTATCTCATCGTGAGACGCTATGGGGCTACGGCTGTGATACTCTCCGAGGGCAAAACGGCGCATGCTCCCCGTAATCGAGTTCAAAGGGGATAACATACGTAAAATCAGAACAAATATCACCGCCAAAACAACCATATCGGCAACTACCAAGGCATTGAGTATCCACCCCTCCCTCAGCACATCTTGGAGTGTTGTGTCCCGAAGAAAAATATCATCATCGATATAGCGGATGTGGAGGATATATTCGCTCCTTTCATCTTTGAAAATCTCAATCAATCCAAACGTATGCGACTGGCGCATAAGGACTTTTTTGGGCGTTACGGGAGCGATTTTCACCAGATTCAGCGTCCGAAATTCATCTTCTAACTCATCGGCGGTCGATGTCGCCATCCATCTAAATATTTTTCGACCGTCAAGAAGGTATTTTTGGAGAACAATCGCTTCGTATTTTTCGGTATTGATGGTATCGATTTTGTACCCGATACCCACCATAAGGGTCAAACTGATGAGAAATAAAAAGGTGATTTTAGTAAAAATGGACATACGTTAACCCATAAACTTGTAACCGATGCCCCACACCGATTTTATATAGCGGGGTTCTTTGGCATCATCGCCGATTTTGAGGCGGATATTACTGATATGCATATCGATAGT
>NZ_JAFLKV010000039.1:0-3100 GCF_019163035.1 Sulfuricurvum sp. | reverse complement strand
CGGAGCACCAGTTCGCGAGGTTCATACGGTTTATCGAGATAATCATCAGCACCCAAATCGTATCCGTAGATTTTGTTGCCGATGTCGGTTCGTGCGGAAGAGATGATGATCGGGATGTCGAGACGGCTTTTGATCATTTTAGCGACATCGAATCCGTCCATTCCCGGTAACATCAAATCCAAAACGACGATGTCAAACACCTCTTTCTTTTCTAACAAGCAATCTAACGCGACTTTAGGATCGGCGTACGCGGAGGTCTCAAAATCGTACGATGTTAAAAATGAGCTTATTAGCTCTTGGAGAGAGAGATCGTCTTCGATCAGAAGCACTTTTCTAGTCACTGTCCCACTCCTCCAAATGATGAATATATCGCCGTTTTTGCTCAGGGGTTAAAACACTATGGAGCCGCTCAAGCAATCGTGCCCGAATCTCTATCGAAGCTTTTTCCCTCTCCAAACTTTTTGCTCGAAAAGATTCCGAATCAAACGACGGACTTAAAAACAGTGCATTGAGTGCATCTTGATCTTTTTCTCTTTGGTGATGGTATCGGCGGTTTGAATATTGGTACTCTTTCATCGCCTCTTCGACCACTCTGTGCTGCTGCTTTGTAAGCCCCAAATCATGCAGATCCATCGGAAATCTATGATTATCGTCATCCCCATAAGCGCAGAGGGAGAGGAACATCACCAACACTATAATCCACTTCATTGTAACCTCACTTAGAGCACTTTAATTGCGCTATCTTCGATTGTCCCCTGCTCTACATCACTATGGCAGGCTTTGCAGTTTGCACGACTTTTAACCTTGTCGCTTTTAAAAATCTCTTCGGAAATATGACGGTGTCTTTTTTTCCAAAACGGTGTTTGTGTTATTGCTATCATATCGCGTTTTTCGAGCGATTGCGCCATTTTGAACGACATTTCCTGAGTGGATGTTTCTACCGAATGTGCCAAAAGATACTCACGTATGGATTGCTCATCGGCGGGATCTAGCGAAGCATCATCGCCGAAATGGTTCGATAAATCCCCCATCAACACACTCCACCCCTCCTTGGAAAGAAGCGTAGGCGGATAGAGGGTATGGCACGAACCGCATTCATTGACAAAAACGGGGTTGATTTTTGCGTAATCAACCTTTTGATTGTACCCCGCGACAATAGGGTTATTCGGCGTATTAATGGCATAGATGAGAAGTGCAATAGCACCGCCGATACCGATAAGGGCGACGATTTTTTGGTACCACGATAAAACGGCACTCTCCCCCTCCATATTCTTATGTCCGTCGATAATAGAGTTGAGGGTACGATCCTCTTTGTGCAAGAGTCGATCAACCAACACTCCACCCACATGTGCCGCGATCAAAATCCATAAGAGATTGACGAAAAACTCGTGAATCTCTTCAAATACTTCCATGTCCCGAAAAAGCCCTGAGTGCAGAAATGCCAACACACCTCTGTTCTCCGCAATACCATAGGCTAACATACCGCTAAATGTAGCAAGAACCACCGTTATGAGCATCGCAACCATCACATAGCTTGCCGCCGGATTATGTCCGATATAGTGGCGTGATGGATTCAATAAGGATAAAAGGTACTCCCTCAATGCGACAAGAGAGAGATTAAAGTCACCAAAACGGGAATATTTCGGTCCCATTATCCCCCACACAATCCGAAAGAGCACTAATACACCGATAGCACTCCCGATCGCGGCATGGGTATTTAACCATCGATCTTCTTCACTGCTGATCCAAGCGGCAACAATTCCTACAACAAACAGCCAATGAAATAGCCGCGTAGGAAGTGTCCATACATATAAGCGTTTCATCATATGCTCCTAGTATTTATTCCCAACTGCCGTAATTTGGGATGCGAACTTCACGCTCGCGATAGCTTCCGCTGGCGGCTTTGGTATGACACGCCGCACAGTTGGCAAAACTTTTAACATCCGCTTGAGTCACCATCTTTTTAGGAATTTCACGGTGTTCATGTTTGAAATTAGGGGTTTCAGAAATACGGATCGCTATTGCTCCGCCCATTCCGGTCATACGATCATATCGGGACGCATGGGATGCCAAATAATTTTGAATGGTTTTGTGATCCTGCGGATCGAGTGTGGCATCGGTTCCGAAATGACTATCCAACGTCTTCATCGTTTTATCCCACGAGCTTTTAGGCAAAAACTCCGGCTGATAGGCAAAATGGCACGCACCGCACTCTTTGGTGTACAACGCAGCGGTTGATTTTTCTTGTGGAGTCATCGGCTTTGCAACGGCAGAACGTTTGTGCTCATGCTCTTCGTGTTCGTCATCATCCGCATACAGATAAACTCCGCCGGCTAATAAGAGAGCGGCTATGCTCAGGTTTACTATTTTTGTCATCGGGTATCCTTTTGATTAGTTTTTCATAATATAGGTGAGAACATCACCTTTTTCTTGTGCACTTCCCTCACGGGCATACACATCCATAAAATTGCGTTTGAGCCATTTCGTAACCTCTTTGGTACTGGTAAGACGCTGAGGATTGGCGCGAGGAGAGAGCGGATCGATCACTTTTCCCGTTAGAGAGTTTTTGCCGGCGTTGGCAAGATTAGTAGTATGACACGAGGTACACGCCATCGGTTTGCCTTGTTTACCCGTATGGGTCGAAGTAAAAATCTCTTTACCTCTCGCCGCGTCAAATCCGCTAAATGAGCTATTTTCAGCTTTTGCCGTTTTGGAAAGTTCATTCATATACTGAACCACTTCGGGGGATGCCGCCATCAGCGACGTTGAGAAGAGTAATGCAAATGCTAGGTATTTCATAACCTACCTCCTAATCTTTTGATGTTCAAATATTAGGGTAAAGGTGTCAATAGTTCACGGTGATGTTATTGACACTTTCTTGACATTACATAAATTTCATTCTAAACCGATATATCACTAATCCTTTAGAGGAGGTGTCACTAATGGATTCGCTCAACAGCAATCTTGGAATGGGTCCCGAACTGTATGCTATGAAAAAAGCAATGGAAATACAGGGTCAGGGAATAATGAAAGTTTTAGAGAGTGCATCGCCCGCTCCTACTGTTTCAGGCTCAGAACTTACAGGTCTTGGTCAAAACCT
>NZ_JAFLKV010000050.1 GCF_019163035.1 Sulfuricurvum sp. | reverse complement strand
TACCTTGTTTCTTTTTAGGTTTCTATTTGTGTAGCGACTTATCTCGTCATCCCGTACTGGATACGGGATCCATCTTCGGCATTTTATATCTTCCTCTCCTATATCAAACCCAACTCTTCGCTGATGAGTTTGTATAAAAAAGCTTGCTAATCATTAGATAATTTAGTTGATCATATTAAAGCTTTTACGTAAAATGCCTCACGCTTAATGTTTTTAAAATAGACTCAATTGTTTTGTTTCATGTTTGTAAAAAAATACATTAAGATTTCCTTTTTTCTCTTTTTTTATAAAAGGCAAATTACTTAAATATAATGAAAATTTTCTGCTATCAATATCATAATTTATTTTTTCCTTAATTTCTGCCGCTGTCAGAGCTACATCTTTAATGGCTTTTTTTATTTTATCATCAAGTGATATTTCATTACTTTGATCTATTTCTATTGGATTGCCCTTGATGTCAACGGCTTTCCCACCTTTTAAAATCAATAAATCATTTGCATTATTTTCACTTTCTTGAGGCTTTCTAATATATATCGTTCTCTCTGCTTTTAATCCTTCCAAAACACCAGACCAAGTACCACCCTTAGTATCAGATTGAGCAACATATATCTCTTTTGATAATCCATATATATATTTATTTCTTCCCATAGCAAGACCGGTACTCCATCCAGCTTTTGGGAAAAAAGCACTTACTATCAATAAATTTCCATCCACAATACTTTTATAATATTTCTTCATAAACGAGGATGCTGTTAAAATGCCTTGAGGTAAAACCAATATACTATGACCATTTGCATTTACACTCTTTTCCAGTGCTGCCTCATCAACCCCTTTTGCTCCACCACTCACAACACATTGATATTTTTTAGTAGCATTGATTGCAATATTTTTTGTAAACTCTAAAGAGATATTATCAGCACTTCTTGAACCAACAATTGCGATTGTATCCTCATTAAAAAGGTTTTTATTCCCTTTGATGTAAAGGAGTGGAGGAGAAAATTTTAATTTCAGATTATCTTTTAAAATCTTTGGATATTCACTTGAATTAAACGGAATAAGTTCATATCCTTGACTTAACATATCTTCGAGTAAAAAAGCATAATTAGCTAACTCTTTACGTGCTTGTTGTAAATCACCTATCTCTTTAGCATCAAGATTGAATGTTTTACTCCATTCATCATATGAAAGGTCAAAAAACATTTCAAATGTCATTTTTTGATGATGTAAAATATCAACAAGTAACTTATTTATTTTTAATGTTGTCCATCTCGGCAAGTGGGCAAATAATATCCAGTAAACTAAATCAGTTTTCAATATCTCCTCCTACAGTTTTTGCTATAACTAGAGGTGCAATAACCCTTGCACCTTTTTTTGTAAGCATTTTACCAATTTCTTTCATTGTCGCACCACTATCAAAAATATCATCTATAAGTAAAATCGATAATCCATTGACATCAGTATCTGTCCAAAAAGCATCTTTTATATTTTCCGTTTTTAATGCTCCATTTTGAAATATTTTTTGCTCTTTAGTCTCTTTAATTTTTATAAGTGATGCAATAGGAAGTTTTAAAGTAGAAGCTATTTTATTTGCAAAATTTTCTACAAGTTTTCCTGATTTTGTGGGAGGAACAAACATAATTAAATCAAATTTTTGCTCTTTAAAAGTTTTTCCAAAGGCTCTTAAAGTTTGTTGTAATAATATTATAGGGTAATCACCACCATTCTCATATTTACATTTATGGATTATTACTCCAACATTTGAGAAACCATAATATGATGAAGCTACACCATTAATAAGCCTTAGTTCACTATAAGCTTCTAGCATTAATTCATCAAATATTTTTTTATCAACTAAACTCAATCTAACATATTCACTGTCTGATAACAATTGATTATTTAAAGATACATCATATTCTTTATCTTTAACATATTTAATAATATATTTCTCTTTTAATTTTGTTTTTTTAATTGAAACATCTAAAACTGGAAAATAATTTTCTTGAAATCGTTTAATTTTTTCATTATCATTTTCGCTCATTGAAAATTGATTTTTATTATGTAAACAACTATCACAAATTTCACAATTATCGAAGTTAGTATCTCCTAAGTAGTTGCACAAATAAAGCATTTTGCATTGATCAGTATCAATATATTCAAGCATTTTATTAAATTCTTCCAATCTATGATTTCTTAAAACTTCAAATGAGCTAAAATCAAGCTGTGGTGCATTATATAGATATTCATATTTTTTATTTTTATTTTTTATAATAATTTTTTGATCGATTAAATCTGCTAAAATAGTTGTTACTTGCTTCTTTGTTAAATTAGTTTTCTTTTCAACATTTTTTTCGCCTAATGACTCTTGTTTTAAAGCATTTATAACTTTTCCATATTTTTCAAAAGATGGTCTTGCCCCATTAATAAAACTTAATGGTAGCTCTGTATCATTAGGGTTAAAAAGTAAAAATATTTCAGCAGTTTTTCCATCTCGTCCTGCTCTTCCAATCTCTTGATAATAATGGATTGGTGATTGTGTTATTTGCGTATGAATAATAAACCGTATATCTGATTTGTCTATGCCCATGCCTAAAGCATTTGTAGATATGACAGCTTTAAACTTATTATTCATCCACTCTTTTTCAACCGATTTTCTACTATTACTATCTAATCCTCCATGATAGTAAATTGTATTTAAATTTTCACTTTCACACCATTTCGAAAAAATTTCTGCATTACTTCTCGTTCCTGTATAAACAATACCATTACCATCAATTCTTTCAAGATAGTTTGAAATCCAAGCCATCTTCTCTTCCTCACTATTTACATGAATGACATTAAGTTTTAAATTTTCACGAAGTAAATCACCACGAATGAGTTCAATATCTCCACCAATTTGATTTTTTATATCTTGTGCTACAGTTATTGTTGCGGTAGCAGTAGTAGCAAGGACTGGTATATTTGCGGGTAGTATCTGCATTAAGTTAATAATTCTTCTGAACGCTGGTCTAAAATCATGTCCCCAAGAGGATATACAGTGAGCTTCATCAACTACAACAAACGATACATTCATTTTTGATACCGATTCTTGCCATATACTATTTTCTTGTCGTTCAGGAGCAATATATAAAATTTTCAGTTCATTATTAATGGCTTTTTGAATTGTAAGGTTGTTTTCATCATCAGTTTCGCCACTATTAATTAACCCGACTTTAATACCTTTTTCATTGAGAGATTTTATTTGGTCTCTCATCAAAGCGATTAAAGGGGAGAAAATTATTGTTAAACCATCAAATTGAGTGGCTGGAAATTGAAAAGTTAAAGACTTTCCAAATCCCGTTTTTTCTATTAGTAACACTCTCTTTTTTTGTAATATTCTATCAATAGTTTTCCATTGATCATCAAAAAAATGATCGAATCCAAAAATTTGTTTTAATTTTAATTCTGCTTCTTCTCTATTCATCATTTTTCCTTAATGATTTTTGCACAACTTCAACCCATAAATAGACTAATTTCATCCAAATTCCTAATTTTGTTTTTCTTTTTTTGGGATGGATCCCCTGGTCAAGCCCGAGGATGACAAACCGTCCGTTTTACCCTTCGACTAGCTCAGGGCGAACGGCAAAATTTATATGTGTTTTAATGGTATCTTTTATGCCCTTAATTCATCGAAATTCTATTTTGCACCCCATTTGTGGTACAATAATAAAAAAGGAGTTTGCCATGCGTACCAGTACCAGCATCCGAATCGACAACGATGCAAAAGAGATTGCTACCGCTGTGTTGAAACAATACGGCATGAGTCTGAGCGACGGTATCAACCTCTTTTGTAAACAAGTTGCCCTCACCCACTCCATCCCTTTTGAACTCAAAGTTCCAAGCGAGCGGATGAAAATAGCCCTCCAAGAACTCGAAGAGCGCAAGGGTGAAAAATTCACCTCTATGGAAGCGTTAAAACGAGATTTACTCTCGTGAAATACGATATTTTTCGGACGGCATCGTTTAAAAAAGGGTTTAAAAAACTACCCAAAACAATCGAACCTCTAAAATAGGAGACAAAAATGATTTTAGAAGTGACTGACGCACACTATGCAGGTGATTACAGAATCAAACTCGTATTTAATCAAACCATTGAGCGATTGGTGGATTTGAGTAGTGAATTAGAGGGAGAGATATTTGAACCGTTGCATAATTTAGAGTTTTTTCAATCTTTTTTTATTGATTGCGGTACGATCAGTTGGAGTAACGGAGCTGATATTGCCCCTGAATATCTCTATTTTATCTCCAAAAGCAACAGTACCGCTCCTACCGATCATGAAAAAGAGATAGAAGAGAGTGTCCGATCTCTTTACACGCTTGAGCGCGCGGGATAAGCGTCTAACCTTTTCTTCGCTTCACGCAAATCCAGTGTTCCCGCTTCGAGTTCGGCGATAATCGGCTCGTACACCCTCTCCCCTGAGAGAGCGAGAAGCATCACAAGTTCTTTGGAGGTTTTGGCATCATCGTAAAACTGCTTTCGTTTTCTGCGAGGTCGCATCTTCCACACTCTTCGTGCAACTTCACCCAACACGACCCCTGCAAGCACCAGTGATCCATAGAGAGCAAAACGAGCCAAAGAACTCCAATCACGCAAAGCGGGAGGATCGAGGAGGTTGGTGCGCTCGAATCCTTGTGCCACTTCGATCGCTACCGCCTCACTATAGAGCCGTTTGATCTTTTGGCTTTGGGTATCAAACACCTCGATAGAGATTTTCGGAATCACAAAACTTTGTTCACTCACGAGGGCGAATTCCTGACGTATCTCCCCCGAAAATCCAGCCGTATCGAGGGTAATGTCACGTGTCGGCTCTTCGGCGAACACATTGACGCCGCTGATGTTTAGCTCATACGGGATGTATTGATCGAGATTCCCGCGTCCACGGATATAGAGGCTCAGATGAACCGGTTCGTGAGCCACCACACTTCGTTTATCGACTCTCACTTCCAAAGATAGCTCTCCGCTGAGTGCCGCTGCGTTGGCTTGTGCGGCAATCAGAACTTTGGGCAGATGGGCACTCTCATCATCGAAATCGTATTTTTTGACGTTATCGCGACCGATGGAGGCATTCTCGATCGATGCAAACGTCGTATGACGCATCAGCGCATCCAATGCAACCTCAACGCTCCCCTCTTGGGTCGGGGTGATCAGTACATCAAAGGTCTGTACCCGTTTCCCCTCCACGATCCGATCACGCTGGGTTAAGATAGAGGCTTTATAGCGTTCATTTCCGCTCGGTTGAAACGCAATCGTATAGTCCGCCGCATTGGTTGAAAAGGTACACTCATACCGCACCACACCGCTTTGCTGGACGTAGAGACTTTGCGGCGCTTCGAGCACCTTCCACTGATAGGTTGCCCCCCATCCGGACACACTGAGAATCATCAGCGCGACTAGCCTACCAAGGCTTCGTTTCATGGACACTCCTTTGATTGATCAATTCATACTGTTTGGAACTAAGAGCGGCTTTGCCCTGCGACGTAGAAAAACGGGGATCTGCTTGCGCCTTTTTCCCTGCATCTCCCGCACCGGAGGAGGCTATATCGCTTTGCATATTCGATGCTCCCCCCTCTTTGGTTTTTTTCCCCTCACCCGTGGGTTTGTTCTCATCCGAGGTGAATTGATCTTTTTTCTCTTTACGGACATTGAGCGATTTTTGCTCTTGCGCTATGGCAATCGCTTTTAGATTCTGATCGGCTTGGCGGCTATAGCGCAGTGTTAGCGATTTGAGCAGTGCTTGACGAGCGTTTTCAAACTCGCTGAGGCGGATATGAGCGTTACCCATATTGTAAAAGATTTTGGATTTGAAGATCGGATCATTGGATCGGACCTGGCGATACACCGCCAGTGCTTCGGCATATTTTCCCCCTTTGTAAAGAGAAGCCGCACGATTAAACTTCCCCTGTGGGGAATCGATATGATAATACCACTGAGCCGAACGTTCATAATTTCCATGAGAATACTCATATTTTCCTAAGGTTTGATAGGGATAATCGAGTACTCCCGCATGGGCACTCATACCTACCAGTGCGAGCAAAGGGATAAGAACTTTACTCACCCTCTCCCCTACACTCGTATACGCCAGTACAAATGCGATCAACGCCAGCACCAGAGGAAAATAAAAAAGTTCTTCATAGCGTGTCACTGTAGATTCGCCTGCAAAATCTTCACTCCGTTCACGTTCGATCCACTCGATCACTGCGTCCGCATCGGCGCCATCGATCACTTTCCCCCCGCTTTGTTCAGCGACGGCATTAATCGCATCGTTGCGTGAACTTACGACGATATGCCCCTCTTCATCTTTGAGCGAGCCGTTTTCGCTAGGCAGAGTGCTGCCACCTGATGTGGCAAGCATCACGATACACACCCTCAGACCCTTTTCCTCGGCATACGCAGACTCTTTTTCATACGAGAGTTGATCTCCTCCGTCGGTAAAAAGGACGAGCAACGGGTGCTGTGCATGGGACATTTTACGCGCCAATTCCAACGCACTCATCACCTCTGTCCCTTTGGTGATAATCTGCGACTCATCGAGCGAGCCGAAGAGGTGTTCGAGAAGTTCGGTGTCTTTAGTCAGAGGGGAGAGGATAATCGCACTCGTCGTATGGGCAAGTACCCCGAAGCGATCTTTTCGATCACGTGCAACGATTTGTTTCAAAACCTGCTTCGCCGCATCCAGACGTGTGGGTGCAACGTCGGTCGCCCTCATCGAATACGACACATCGACGGCTAAGATCACATCGCTTCCCGATTCTTCGACGCTGATCGGTTTTTCTGGTATTACGGGACGGGTGAGGGAGAGGATCAAAAAGAAGACACTCAGCGTAAGCCAAAATTGCTTATGCCAGCCATAGCAACGTGCCCCCCAGAGATAAAGGGGGAGGAGGATAAGAGCATATAGCCACATCGGAGATAACAAACTCATCCTTTGACCCTCCTTCTCCAACCTAACCACAGGACAATGAGCAATGCCCCTGCCACCGCGTACTGAAAATAGTGTTCAAAAAAGGTGTGCTCGGCACTTTTAATGCGGGAGCGCTCCAGCGTATCGATCTGATCATACACCGCTTTGAGTTCCTTTTCATTGGTCGCGCTAAAATACTCCCCCCCGCCATCACGCGCCATTTGGGCTAAAAGTTTGCTATCAAACTCCCCCTTTTCACCGATCCCGATGGTGTAGAGTTTTATCTTAGCTTTTTGCGCCATCGCTACCGCCTCTTTGGGGGAGATCGCACCGCTGTTATGCTCTCCGTCGGTGAGGAGGATAATCACTTTGGATTTGGCTTTGGAATCTTTGAGCGCTCTCACCGCCTGCGCTACCCCCTCGCCGATAGCGGTATTTTGCCCCGCCATACCGTGACTGAGGTAGCCAATCATCTCGGCTATAATCTCTTTCTCATAGGTCACGGGGGTCGCGATAAAGGCAAAATCCCCAAACACCACCACCCCGACGTTATCTTCACGCCGTTTCATGACGAAATCGCTTGCAATTTTTTGGACGATCTCAAATCGTGTAGCACGGCTCTCATCACTACCAAATCCCGAGGCATTCATCGACCCGCTGGCATCGAGGCTTAGGACGATGTCGATCCCGTTACGATTGCGCGGATCGGAAAAATCGACCACGACGGGAGTCGCCAACGCCCCCACCATCAATGTCACGGCAAGCGCTTTGAGCAACCACTCAAGATTTCGCCATTTACTAGGATTGCCGAAAAATTGCAGATGGGGAAAATAGCGCTTTTGGGGGATGATTTTGCACGCGTACAGGCAATAGAGGATGGGAGGGAGCGCTAAAAATGCCCACGCAAAATCAAATGACCAGATATTCATGAGTCGATTATACCGATTTGAAGATTAAGTTTATTGAGATTTTTTCGTTATTTTTACACTCTTCATCTATAATCCTTTTTAATTTCACGAAAAGGCTCATCAATGAAAAAATTATTCCTTACGCTCGCACTATGTGGGATGCTATTTGCCGAAGAAGGGGTTAAAAAAGTGGTTTTTGATCTCACCAGTGGAAAAATTGAAGCTATTGAAAAAAAAGTTTTAAGCGGTATCGCGTTTAACAAAACCCATTACGAGAACAACCTCGAAAAACTCGATGTCGCCGTTGTCATACATGGTGATGCCTATAAATTTTTTATCAACGATCTGAAAAATTCTCCTTATAAAAATGATACAATCCTCATCAAAGCCCACGATCAACTCGGCAAACGGCTCACCGCAATGACAAAAAATTACGAAGTGGAGTTCATCATGTGTGAATCAGGAATGAAGAGCAAAAAAATCGATAAGAACACCCTCTACGATTTTGTGAAACTAACCCCAAGTTCTACGATCGGTCTCATCGATAAACAAAATGAACACTTTGCGTACGTGCCGATTCATTAAAATGGTAACTAAAATCATTCTACTTATTGGATGCATTGCTCTAAGCACCTCATCCTCCGCACAAGAGTTGGAGGATATCTTCAAAGACGGCAAAGTGAGCAGCCAACTCAGTGCTTTTTGGTACGATGGAGACCGCGAACTTCGGATCGACCGAACTGCCCTCACTCTAGAACGAAGGGTGAGTGGAGCCTGATCGCTCTATACACCCGTATCGGCGATCAAAGCTTACTAGGTACGGGGGGACGGTATGAGAAAGATGGGATGGGGAGCCTTTATCACCTACACCGATCTGCAAATCGACGGAGAGCGTGAAAATGCTCGCGCGGAAGCCTACGGCGGAGTCCTCACCTATCGACCCGATTCGAACGAGTGCAACATCGATGCGACCTATCAGCTGTACAAAGAATTTCGTTTACGAACTCGTTTAGCCACCATCAACTATGACAGTGAGAGTACATCGCTGTATAAAAACAAAGCGTATGATGAGACCAATGTGAGGATTATTGCCGATTATCTATTTTAAAATACTAATTCGATTCGAAAATACTCTTCGTCCTGTGTAATAGTATACGTAAATCCTATTTCTCGACTCAACCTTTTTAAAATTTTTTCCCCTATCTTGGAACTGAATAAGTATTTTTCAGCACCAATACTATTACCTATCCATATTTTTTTCATGGTTGGATCGGATCCAATCTCTACAATGGTATTCTCGTTGGCATAGGTAATCGCATTTTCAAGCAGTGCACTAAGGACTTTTAAAAGTAATTTTTCAGAGACTACAATCGAAAAGCTCTCCCTAGGTAATTTCAACACTAACTGTTTACGCTGAATCAAAATGCCCATTTTAGTCTTCAGATTTTTGACCGTTTGAACGACATCAACGATACTTTCTTCTTCAAAATCAGAACCTTCCAAAAATAGTATATTTTTAAGTTCAGCTGTTAACCGTTGTAGATCATGTCCTAAATCATCCGTAAATTTTTGTTTTTCATACTTCACATTGTTCTGATATACATCAAGACGTGAACGCATCAAAGCCAACGGGGTTTTTAACTCATGCGCTGCTTCTTTAAATAATTCTGCCTCTTTACTACGAAAAACCTCCAAACGGTGAATGAGCATGCTAAATCCTTTCGATACTTCGGCAATTTCCGTGCCCGGATTATCAAGGGAAAAATCAAACGGTTCTTTGCTGTTCCACTCTCGTGTTTTTTGCGCTAAAATTGATAAGGGCTTCATATAATAATCAAGTAAAAAAATACTGATCAGCAAAATAACCAATAATGAAAACAGATAGCGTATGAGAAGTTTGTGGGCATATTTATGAACAGACACATTAACTTTTTCACTATCACTAATAGCATTAATGTAATATCCATTAGAAAGAAGATGTGCTACTGCAATTTGTGTTTGCTGACGAAAATAAGGGGTTTTCGTGATCACAAACTGAAGATGACTTGCTTCTGATTCTTTTAAAACCATCTCAGTATGTGGAATAGAATATAAAAAAGCCAAATCACTTTTTGGTGTCAAAGGAAAGTGAATATATTCCTCTGTACTCTCAACCAAAACGTGTTTAAGTACTTTTTCTAAATCAGCAACCTTCTCTCCCCTAATTGTCTCCGATGCTACCATCCAATTGAGGCTGAAAGCGATAGCAATAAGCATTGAAAAGACAAATGATATTTTGATCTTTAGTGATTCTGCCCACTTAAATTTCAATGAGATAACCTCGCGTTTTTATCGTTTTAATTATCGATGGATGCAGCTTACGACGCAAACGACCTACTAATTCATCAATAGCATTTGGAGTAACATTTTGAGGATTATCGTAAAGTGCATCCATGATTTCGTCACGCGAAGCGACAGAATTATGGTTTAGAAGATAAAACAGTAAGGTATGCTCGTTTTTGGAAAGAACAATCTCGGTTCCCTCTTTTTGAATACTTTGACGAACAAGATCAAAGTCAAAACCCTGAAGATGTAAAATTTTTGGTGAAAAGCGACGTGAAAGAGCAATGATGCGCGCTCTTAGTTCTTTGACATCAAACGGTTTTTCGAGATAATCGTCTGCCCCGAATTCTAATCCTTGCACCTTATCATCGACGCTTCCCAGTGCACTTAGAATCAGAATAGGCTGTGATGGATTTTGTTGTTTGGCATAGTGAATCAATTCTTTCACACTATCTTTACCATGAAATGTTCGATCCAAAATGATCACCCCATAAGTGAATGCGTCAAGGTGACTCTTTACCTCATTTAGTTCACTCACAGCATCAACAAGCCACCCCTCGTTTTGCAAAGAGTACCTTAACAACTCCAAGAGCTCTTTTTCATCGTCTGCAATCAATATTCGCATTTATAGCTCTTTTAACCCATTCATAAATATTTTGATAGTTTTATCTTTTAATTCTCTTTTTATAGCGGCAGAAAGGACTACAGCTTCTGCTTCATGTAAAAAAAGACGAAACAGCCCAAAATCTCGTCTTGCACTGACTTGCTCTTCGGCACTTACTAAAAAGGCTCCGGCACTGTAGCGTTTACAAGGGAAAAAATAAAAATCATCATATCCTTCTTCTAATAACAAATCAACTAATGTGTCTTTATTCGTGATTTCAAAGTAAATATCCATTCCGTTTAAATACATTATTTTCCCCTTTTATAAATCATTTTAAAGGCAGGCGGCAAAATAAGAAGCGTTAAAATAGTAGATGTCACTAATCCTCCTAATACAACAATCGCCAGCGGTTTTTGTATTTCACTCCCGACTCCTGAGGCAAACAGCAACGGCAAAAGACCTAAAGCAGCAATAAAGGCTGTCATAAGAACCGGTCGAAGCCGTCTACGTGCCCCCTCCTGTACTGCATCATCAATCGAATAACCATTACCCAAAAGGGTATTGAAATAGCTGACCATTACAACCCCGTTGAGTACTGCAATTCCAAAGAGTGCAATAAATCCGACAGATGCCGGAACAGAGAGATACTCTCCGCTGAAGTACAATGAGATGATACCTCCAGTTACTGCAAACGGAATATTGAGCAAAATAAGAGCTGTAGAACTCACTGAACGGAACGTAAAGAAAAGAATTAGAAAAATAACCCCTATGCTGATCGGGACAACCGTCATTAGCTTAGCAGCTGCACGCTGCTGATTTTCGAACTGTCCCCCATACACAATATTATATCCTTTAGGAAGTTTGACATTGGAATCGATTTTTTGTTTGGCTTCTTCTACAAATCCGACCAAATCACGTCCCTCAACATTAGCACGTACCGTACTGTATCTTTGTCCGTTTTCACGATCTACTTTCAAAGCTCCCTCATTGGTTTCAATTTGGGCAACACTGGAAATAGGAACTGAGAAACCTTCAATCAGCGGAATTTCAAGAGATTTAAAAAGTTCCATATCCTGTGAAATTTCACTCTCAAATCGCATCAATACCGGGATTCGAGTGTTTTCGATCGAAAGTTCATCAATCGTAACTCCTTCCAAGGCTGTTTTCAAAAAGAGTTCGAGCTCAGCAGTATCAACACCTGTTTTCGCAGATTCCGTTCGATTCGGCTTTACACTAAGATAATTCACCCCTTCATTAAGTGTCGTAAATACTTCGGATGAGCCATTGATTCCATTAAGAGTATCAGCGATATTTTGACTGAGCTCATTCAGCTTATCAATATCACTTCCATAAATCTTGACCGCCAAATCACCTCGTGAACCTGTTAACATCTCAGAGATTCGCATTTCAATCGGTTGAGTAAAACTGAAACTGATCCCCGGAAAATTTTTAAGTGATTCTTGAATTTTACTTTTGATTTCCTCTTTATTTTTAGCTTCCCACTCTTCTTCGGGTTTTAAGGTAATGAACGTGTCCGTTTGATTTAGCCCCATAGGGTCAAGTCCGAGTTCATCGGATCCGGTCCGTGCAACAATCGTTTGAATCTCCGGTACATCTTCTAATATTGTGCGTTGTATTGCAAGATTGAGTTCTTTAGATTTTTCAAGTGAAATGGAAGGAGGAGTTTCAATTCCTAAAATAATATCACCTTCATCCAAAGTCGGCATAAAACTTTTCCCCACAAAAGCAAACAACGAAAAGCTCACAATTAAAAATACGATAGCTCCACTAAAAAGCACTTTTGTACGTTTCATTGCAAAATCTAACATTGGTGCATAAAGACGGGTAAAAAAGTTTCCTATAAACGTCTCTTTATGCGGAGTATTTTTTAATATCAGAGAGCAAACAACCGGAATGAGTGTTAAAGATAGAAAAAGTGAACCAAACAGTGCAAAAACGATAGTCATTGCTACCGGGGCAAACAATTTTCCTTCTAGCCCTTCCAGTGTCAATAGCGGCAAAAATACAACCGCTATAATCAAAATACCACTGAAAACTGCTGTACTTACCTCTTTTGTGGCACGATACACCTGATGCAATTTCGGAAGTGATGTATCGTTCTCGCTGAGTTTTGCAAAGGAATTTTCAACAACGACAACAGCAGAATCGACTAACATACCGATGGCTATAGCCAATCCTCCCAAACTCATTAAGTTGGCACTTAATCCAAAATATTTCATTAGTAAAAAAGCAATTGCAATTGAAAACGGTAAAATTACACTCACTGCAATCGCCGCACGTACATCGCCTAAAAAAACCATTAAAAGAATAATGACTAATACAATAGCTTCAATCAAGGCTTTGGAAACTGTACCGACAGCCTTCTCAATCAAATTGCTTCGGTCATAGAAAGGGACAATACTTACACCTGCTGGAAGCATTGGTTTCAGTTGATCAAGTCTCTCTTTGATTTGTGCAATAGTCTCTTGAGCATTCGCCCCTTTAAGTGTTAGCACAAGCCCTTCAGTTGCTTCACCCACACCATTTTTCGTCACAAATCCCAAGCGTGTTCTCGAATCATCTCTTACTTCACAAAAATCACCTACTCGAATCGGTCCATTATGCGAATGGATCGTGATATTGGCAATTTCACTCGCATCTTTGACACCACTTTGAACTTTAACCAAATAGCTCTCTTCATTTGTATCTACCCGTCCCGCCCCGTCATTTTTAAGATTTTTTTCCAATGTCTCCTGCAACATACTCAGAGGTATTCCCAAATTTCGCATTGCCGTATAATCAGGTTGCACTACGATAGCACGTGCTTCACCGCCCAGCGCATTAACATCGGCAACACCCTTTGCCCCTCGCAATACCGGACGAATAACAAAATCAAGAAGTTCACGTTTCTCTTTTTGACTCAAATTCCCTTCAATTGTAAACATAAAAGCTTCGCCTAATGGGGTAGTAATAGGTGCCATACCCCCATTAACTCCTTTAGGTAGTGTCGGCAAAAGTGATGCAAGTTTTTCAGAGACCTGTGCTCGGGCACGATAAATATCGCTACCATCAACAAAGTCAATCGTAATATCCGCAATAGCATATTTTGAAGTACTTTTGAGAAGTTTTTGATTTTCAAGTCCCAAAAGCTCTGCTTCCAGCGGCTTAACCACACGGTTTTCAACCTCTTCCGGTGTCATTCCCGGTGCTTTCAAAATAATTTTAACCTGTGTCGATGAAATGTCAGGAAAAGCATCAATCGGTATTTTATAAAAAGAGTAAACGCCATACCCAAATAACGCTAAAGAGAGGAGAATAACAATAAGACGTTGTTTGAGTGAAAATTCAATAATAGAATTAAGCATTATTCAAATCCCAATCCGCTTAACGCACCTTTGAGGGTAATGATCCCGTCGCTTGCAACCATTGATGTCGCATTTAAGCCCTCAGATTTGACAGCTATGTGTTCTTTGTAAATTTTTTGAATTTGAATTGGTTGAGCCTTGAAACCACCTGCTGTCTTAATGAAACAGATATCATTTTTCTTGTATTTTGTAACGGAAGATCGAGGCAATAACATCCATTTATCCATTTGAACAGAAGCGATATAAAATTCCCCTGATGTTCCTGCCCGATAATGATTGTTTGAATTTAAAACAGCTATTGCAGTAGCTGAATTATTCATGACATCAACAGAAGAGGATATCGCCGTGATCCGTCCTGCTTCTACTCCTGTCTTATCACTTACCAATGCCCCTTTATAGATACTACCAATCATTTTAGGGGGGATTTTAATATATGCACTCAGTGCATTGCCGCTGACAATCTTCAGATAAGGGACAAATGGTTCAACCTTTTCTCCCGCTTTGAGCGGTGCGTGTGCCAAAATGCCACTTTGACGTGCCCGTATGGTAAACATCATTCCATTTTTTGGGCGAATATCTGCACCTGAAAAGATAAAACGATTCTCAATTTCAGCTACTTTAGATTTTAAACTCATCACGTCTAAACTACTCTTTTGTGATTCTCGTAATGAAATCACTCCATCTTTGTAGAGAGTATGATCTTTTTGCGCATATTCTTGGGCTAATCTAAGACGATTTCGAAGGTCATTGAGCTCATAACTGCTCGCAAGTAACTCAGATGAGGCTATCGTACAAATCACTTCCCCTTTTTTGACATTATCCCCCATTTGTTTCATTAATTCAGACACAGTAGCTTCAGAACTTAAACTATAATTTTTTGCCCCTTTATCACTGTAATCGAATGTTCCAATAAAAGGTCCCATCGCTTCCGACTGTATCATTCGTACTTGTTCGACCGTAATACCCATTTTTTTCATCTGTGCTTCACTGATCGTGATCTGCGCCATTGCTGCCGTTGCTATCATGAGTAACAATAAACTTTTTTTCATTACCAAACTCTCCCTATTTTCTCTTCTATTTCAGCCATCTCTTGAATGTAGCTTTGTTTCAGTTCGAGTGTGCGCAATCGTGCATCATAGTAAGCATTTTTGGAAGCAAGATATTCAAATTGCCCCATAACGCCCCCGTCATACCCTTTTTGTGCCATTGCAAAAAGAGTCTCATAATGTTTTTCATTTTCACGCAATACGTTAATTCTCTCTTCACGCTCGCCCAAGTGCTCTACCAATCCAGCGACACTGAGTTGAAGCTTTTGCTTACTTACTTCCCGTAAATGAACTATAGCGCTCCGTTCACTCATCAATGCAGCGATTTTGTTCTCATTTTTGCTGCTAAACGCCAAGGGAATCGTGAGACGAAAATCGACACTATTCTGCGTAGGTTCTTGCGTTATTCCGACCCCGATAGATACTGATTCAACAGTTGAATGTCTCACGATTGCGATTGCTCCATCCAATGCTTCAATGCGATTATCCAGTGATTTCAACAATGGAGTCTCTTTGAGACGATCCTCTAAAGCGCTAGATTCTATAAATCTGAACTCCATATCGTCGATAATGACTTCATCCTTCATCATTACCGTTTCTCTCAGGCGGAATTGAGCGTGTTCAGCTTCCATTAGCGCAGATGATACTTCTTGAAGTGTAGCGCGATACTCACTATCTAAACGCAACAATTCTATCTGCGACAACCGTCCGGCTTTGAATTTTTTCTCTCCGGCAAGGTAGGCTTTATAGGAAAAATCACGTTTTTGAACAAGAATCGAACTGCGTTCTTGTTCCAACCCGTACTGAAGCCAATCTCGCTTTAAACCGATTTGAATATGTCCCTTTTGGGCGGCGATTTCTTCCTTTGTCCCTTTTTTCAACAATTCAAATTCATGTTCCTGCGCCGAACGAAGTGATGGATTTTTAAGCGAATAATCCACCATAACCGCATATTCCGTACCACTGTTAATAGGATCATCCCCCTTGATTCTCCGCGACGATGTTTCGATACTCATAGGTTCAGAAGCCATAATGGAAGCTTTTTCAAAACTTATAGTATTAATGCGGCCATTGGACTGAATCATTTTCTCTGAAACAGAATAAGCACGTTCTGAGAGGTCGTTAAAACTGACCCCGTATCCCAAAAACGGTATCAGAATGGAAATGTATCCCCATCCATATTTCATTGGAGCGGTTCCGTTTTTAAAATCGAACCATTAGTAGGATCAACATATAGGCATAACAATTTTGCATTCGTGTCTGTAACGTATATTTGATACACTAATTCCGAAGCAATATCACGCAGTTTTATATCACGAACAATATACTTCTGAGAAGAGAGATGATCACGAATTTCTTCCTCTTTCATTGGAGCTATCGATTGATACCATTGACGTTCTTCCATTTTTTGGACGGGATGATTTTTATGATTTCCAAAGGTATATTTCAGATGTTCTTGTGTTGGAACACTAACTGATGAGCCCATAGCTCCATAGAGCGATATGGAAAGAAATGCTAGAGATATAAATGGGGTAAGTTTCATGATTTTGCCTCATAATAGAAAGATTTATAAATGGTATTCTATGAATTCAGCGTGAGAAAATCATGAGAGACTTGGTAAGAGAAAAAATTGGGAGACTTTTTTAATCTGCTCTAGACTACAATTGGATTAATAATTTTATTATGAAAAAGAAAAAAATATGAAAAATCAATACCGTTTGGTATTCTTGCTAATACCCGCTATCACCTCTTTTGGAAGCGAACATCCTATTGTTGCGGATCGTCCCGGCTTTTCAACAGGAACCCAAACACTTAAGCCTAATACTGTTAATGTAGAGCTTGGTTATCAGTATGCGTTTAATAACCATGATACAAAATTATCATCACATACATTTCCACTAATGGTGTTACGCACGGGTCTTTCAGAAAAAGCTGAATTAGATCTACTTTGGGATGGTTTAAATGTTGATAAAGAAGAACAACCTAATGTAACCTCTAAAGCCGATTTATCTATCGGAGGAAAATACAAACTTTATGAAAGTGCACAATACAATTTTACAGCACTTGGAATCCTCTCTCTTCCAACCGGAACCACTCCCTCAACATCTGATAGTACGGATCCTTTAGTAGGTATTCTTTGGGACTACGCCATATCTGATAACAACACATTATTTGGTACGCTGCTGGCAAGTTCATCCCAAATCGATCACAACAGAGTATACGATACCCAATTCGCTATCGGTACCTCTATTAACCATACCGAAATCATTGGAAGTTTTATTGAAATCTATACGGTAATGCCTTCAGAAGGAAGTTTACATGATATTAGAGTCCTAGATGGAGGAATGACCTATCTTTTGAATAACGATATTCAGCTGGACTTTAATATTGGTGTCGGATTAACAAGATACTCATCTAATTTTATTGGTTTTGGAATCGCTTCACGTTTTTAATAGTAGTATTCTTTATAAATCAAAACTCAAACACATCAATATAAATATCAAGCCTATGGTGAGGAAGCATCTTTTGGATTTTATGTTTAAGTTCTTTGATATCCTGCTCGATTTCAGATCCCAGTTTATCGTCTTTGACATTCATCGAAATCACCAATAAAACTTCCTCAGAACCGATAAACATACTCCGTACCGAATTGATATGGACAAGAACATTGGATTCTTCTTTGAGCAAGTTCTTGATTTGTTTGATTGTCTCACGATCCAAACTTTCACCGACGAGTAATTTTTTGAGTTCAACGAACAACAGCGTCGAAAGCGATAACAGTAAAATTCCGATCATCAAAGCCGCTATCCCATCAAAAATAGGATGAACATACAGCGAAAAAATGAGCCCAAGTGCTAAAATAAAAAGTCCGACCAATGCACCCGAATCTTCGATCAAAACAACCAAAATATGGGAAGAGGAACTTTTTTCAATCGTTTTAAAAATATCTTTGAGTTTTGTTCCGCTCTCTTTGAGGGCAACTTTTAGTGCTCCACCCTCAAGAACTACCGCAAGGATTATAATTCCCACAATAAGCCATGGATTTTGAATCTCTTGGGGATCCATAATTTTGTGAATCCCCTCATAAACCGAGAACACTCCGCCAAGGGAGAAAAGGACAACCGCAACAACAAACGACCAAAAAAAGTTCGCTTTTCCTTGTCCAAACGAATGAGCTTCCGTTTTCCCTCGTGCTGCCTGCTTTTGTCCGAGCAAAACGAGAGCCTGATTACCACAATCGGCGCTGCTGTGGATCGCTTCCGCCAACATTGAGGCTGATCCAGTAAAAAATGCGGCAAGACCTTTAGCTATAGCGATAATACCATTAGCAGCCAAAGCTGCTTTGACACTTTTTGACATTAGTAAGAGCCTTTGGGTTGAAAGCGAGTAGAAATAAGGGGGAGAAAAAGTATCCTATCCATGACTTTAGTAACTCATCGAACCGGCATTGATCAAACCGATAGCAATCGACATAAATGCCATAAAAGCACCGACGGAGAGATCACCGTTACGGATATGTTTCTCAACCGAAAATTTACCGCGCATACGGGTGAGAATAAACGCGAAAATAAGCTGTATAGACATCGCAACACCTGCCCACATCACAAAATCGGTATACGAAACACAATGGACCAATGCACTGTATAACGGAATACTAAGCCCTAACACCGCGCCCCCAAAACCGAGAGCCGATGCGGTATTGTTTTCACCGAATATCATTTGATAATCATCATACGGAGTAACTTTTGCGTAAAGAAAAAGAAACAGACCAAAAACTGCCAATGCGGTGAGAAAGAAAAGACCAAACGAGAAAAAATACTCTAAAAACATTGTTATCCTTTATTTTAGAAGGTAATGATAGCTTAAAACAACTAACGGCACGTCACATTTTCATCTAATATTGCCTCTTCTTTTACTGCATGCTGACATTGTATTTGATTCATTATCACATCACTAAAATGAGTTTCCCACAACAATGTGTTTTTCATCTTTGTAAAGCGCAGATCATTACGAATAAATTTCGATCCTCCAATCTCCGAACCTTGCAAATCAGTTTTTTTCAAAATTGCATCGGTAAAATCGGCTTTCCATATTTTAGCATTGCGAATATCTGCTTTACTCAAATTGCTTTGCTTCAGATGTGTCCCTTTAAAGTTTGCCCCCTTAGCATGAATTCCGCGCAAGTCACTTCGTTCCAATGAAGCTTTCCAAAACACAGTCCCCTCGGCTTTGGCACCGCTGAGATTGGCATCATTGAAATCTCCCATCTCAAACACACTACCGCGTAAATCGGCATAGCTTAGATCACTGCCGTGAAAATCGGATCCGCTAAAGTCGATCTTGCTCAGATTCGCCCCCCGCAGGTCACACTCGATACACTCTTTCTCTTCCAACGCTTTTTTCAGATGCTCCGCATCGTAGGCACTCAAAGAAACTCCCACCAAAAGAACTAACATCAACCCTCTCATTTGATCCCTCGGATATGGTGTAACTCACTCAAAAACGGTTGCGCTCGTTTACTTCCGATGATCGTCTCTTTTTTATTTCCCGCTTTATCGATAAAAAACATCGTTGGAATGCCGAAATAATCGTATCCGTCGGGAAGTTTGCTTTTATGAATGTTTTTCTCGATGACCACGAAATTTTGACTCAGATACCGTTCCACCGTCTTCTCATGAAATACTTTTCTCTTCATATAAGCACATTCAGGACAATCATCGGTCGTATAGATCATCAATACCAATTTGTCCGCACTTCCCATAGACGCAACCGCCGTTTTGAACTGCTCATCATTTTGGATGGTTCCCCCCCAAAGACTCAAAACTACCAAACAACTTAAAAATAGTGTTTTCAATATCGTCACTCCTAGATTCATTAAGTTCTATATAATATCCTATTTCCTCACTTACTATTGACAAAAAAGGTGACAACCGCTATAATTCCCGTCCACAAACTCATATCTGGAAACAGTTTGTTGTTATTTACGTCCCGTTAGCTCAGCTGGTAGAGCATTTCACTTTTAATGAAGGGGTCGATGGTTCGAATCCATCACGGGACACCACTTTTTCAACCACATTTATGTGGCCCCATCATCTAATGGTTAGGATTCCAGATTTTCATTCTGGCCATACGAGTTCGAATCTCGTTGGGGTCACCACTTTTTAAAACAATCTCCTTAAAATACAAATTTTCATAACGTCCATTCAGCCTTCAAATGTAATATAATTAATTTTGTAATGTAGCTTCGAGGTCATCAATCCATTGAACTATTTTAGCAAAGAATATTTCATGTGGTTTTTTATATCCAAGTGCCCATTCAAGTGGTAATTGCAACATAGATGCAACACACCTTCGATAATATTTTAATATAACTAAAAAAGAGGATCCTATGATATATAAATGGATTACACTATTCCTATTGATAAACATAAATTTAAGTGCTGTTGAGATCCCTAAAAGTTTAATTGGCAAATACACCAATCCAGGGGAACAAGCAACTTGTCAGCTTCAGTACACAATTTTACCTCTCACTATCCGAAGCAAAGATATTGAATTTGGTACAGAAGCAGGATGTCAAATATTGCAAGTCATAGCAGAAAGTAAAAATCTATATAACATTTTATTAATATGTTCATCTGAAGGTGAAGATTATAAGCAAACGGTTAAGTTTCAATCAGTCCCTAATGGTATTAAGGTTGGCGACATTTTTTATGAATCTTGTAAAGAAAAGCAAATTCTTGAAAAAACATGTAAAGTAAACGAGGGTCAAGCTGGAGTTACAACATTTTTAAATGAAAAGTTGACAAAACAAGGTTCTTCAGTTAGAGATTTTGAACCATTTATATTTAAAACATCTAAAACAATTAAAGTTAATAAAACAGATGTATTAGTTGGTCAATTGTTTTTTGATGATAAACTATTAGAATCTAAGTCATTCGCGTATGCTGAAGAATGGGAATGCAAATAATTATAAGGATATGAAAATGAACCGCATTATACGTTTATTTGCATTTTTATCACTCTTAGGAATGTCACTTTATGGTTCATGCTCTAATAATAGCAATACTATTTTTTATTGTATGACCAAGAAGGGAAAGCAAATTGAAGTTTGCGATAATAAATCCACTATTGAATACTCTTTCGGAAAACCTAAAACAAAACCTGAATTAGTAATTAATGTTCCTCGTCAACAAGTAACGACTACGCAGTGGAATGGTATGGGATCATTCATGTCCTATTCAATAGATATACCAAATGCAAATACTGTTTATAATGTTTTTTGGGGCGTTGATAGAATGAATGAAAGTCATGCAATTGAAGCAGGTATTAACGTTTTCATAAATAGAAAACAAGTCGCAACAGTTCAATGTAGTGATAAGATTGAAAGTAATATAGAAGGTATTGATTTAGCACCTACTCCAGAATAAAATATGATTTGATACGCAAGGATGTATCGTATCTTTGATTTACTATTAGATTCTGAAGGTGATACCCTCTCATTGGGGTCACCACTATAAAACTTCCAAAAATACTTTTTCAATCTCTTTTTTACCAATTTTTCACTGATTTTAATATTTCTTTCACTTCTCTTTATTCTAAGATTTTTTTATGACTTTTTACCGATACTATACGAGGTCATTAAAATCTCATAATCAATGGTTACAATTATTTTCAAAAGGGAATAAATTTGATCAATAATTCAACGCATTTCGAACAACTCAAATCAGAAATACTGGATCGAAATTCGGTCACTATTACGACTGATATTACCGGTGTCATTGTTGATGTTAGTAAGGGGTTTGAAATGCTTTCCGGATTTGCCCGAGATGAATTGATCGGAGTTAAACATAAACCTGTCCGCCATCCAGATACACCGAAAGAATTGTATGATGATTTATGGAATACCATCAATCAAGGAAACACTTGGTGTGGAGAGATCAAAAATAAAAAGAAAAACGGCACGAAATATTGGAGCAAAGTCTGCATTGAACCACTGCAAAGTAATGATGGCATTCTTGGCTATATTGGAATATATACCAATATTACAGAACAAAAAGAACTCAGTCGAAAAATTGAGATTGATCCTCTTACTGGGATTTACAACCGAGCCAAACTTCATATTTTACTTACTCAAAAAGTTGAGCAAGCTTTTTTTGATAACTCTACATTTACCATTCTCTTTATAGATTTAGATCACTTTAAGTCGGTTAATGATCAATACGGCCATTTAGAAGGAGACCGAATTTTAATCGAATTTTCTGCTCTTATCCGGGATACACTTCGTGCCAGTGATATTTTTTGCCGATGGGGAGGTGAAGAGTTTCTGGTAATTTTGGATCAAACGGACCTCAACACAGCCCTACCAATCGCTGAAAAACTTCGCAACCGTACCTATGAATATGATTTTGCTCTGAATCGCCCTATTACCCTTAGCATTGGAATCAGCCAAGCAAATCCAGATATCCCTATCGGAAATACGATAAAAGCGGCAGATACTGCAATGTATAAGGCAAAAATCCAAGGTCGAAACCAGAGTGTTTTGGGAGAATTCTAATGGGAAGTATATATGTTCAGATCAAATAATTTTACCCTTCTTTATATCGAAAGCGACTCTGAACTCCGAGAAAAAAACTCGCACTTTATCCGTGAAAATGGATTAAAAGTTTTAGAAACAAATAATTCTATAAAAGGATGTGACCTTTTTAGAACCCAAAAAGTGGATATGATTTTAATCGATCTTCAACTCAATAACGAAAATGGATTAGACTTCGTCCGATGCCTTCGCCAAAAAGATGTTTTGACCCCTGTCATTATGACAACTGCGTACAGTAACCAAGAGATGCTGTTCGATGCAATTAACTTAAATACTACTCGTTATCTCCACAAACCCCTTAAAAACAATGATTTACTTGATGCGCTTCATATAGGTGTTAAAACAATTCTTAACTGCCGATCTTCAACCTATACCGTTTTAGAAGAAGGATTTAGCTACGATCCGATTAATAAAACAATTAATCATACCGACGGCAGATTAATACAATTATCCAAAAAAGAGTATTTTCTTCTCGAATTTCTTTTAAATAAAAAACGGCTAATCGTCCCCTACAGTGCTATAGAATCTGTTGTCTGGCAAGAGGGTTTAATGAGTATGGATGCCCTTCGGACATTGGTTCGTGGAATAAGGAAAAAAAGCTACCCGAATATTATTTCCAATGTAAACGGCATAGGATATAAGATTGATTTGTAATACTCTTCTTCTGCATAATGCATTCGTTATAAAATCATGCTAAACTTATCACTATTTTATACCGTACTAAAAGAGTCTTTATGAAAATCAAAAATAATTTTTACATCGTCATCACCATATCGGTGCTAATGATCACCCTCTCGATCAGTATTTCACTCATTAATTTTATGGTTTCTCTCAACGCCACTGAAACCGATCTCAAAACCCGATCGCTCCCTCTGACAGTCGATAATATCTACACCGAGATCCAAAAACACATCATAGAGCCCAACCTCGTCGCTTCGATGATGGCACATGACACATTTTTAAAAGACTGGCTCATAAACGATGAGCAAAACAGTGAAAAAATCATCCGTTATCTCGAAGCGATCAATAATAAATACGGCATGTTCGTCGCATTTTTAGTTTCAGAAAAAACCCAAAGCTACTACACGCAAAGCGGTTTTCTCGAACATCTCAACAGTTCAAAACCCGATAATGCATGGTATTTTAATTTTAAAAAGGTGCAAGGAGATAATGAAATCAATCTTGATTTCAATAACAATCTGGACAACTCACTCATCATGTTTATCAACCATAAAATCTACGACAACGAGTACCATTTCGTTGGAGCCACGGGAATCGGACTAAAAATATCCTACATCAACGATATGCTCAAGCGGTTTCGTCAGGAGTACAATTTCACCGTAATGTTCGTCAATGAAAAAGGGGAAATTATTTTATCCGAACGGAGTGACTCCAAAATCAAAAATCTTTCCGATACGCCAGAACTGCATAGAATTAGTGATCAAATCATCGTCAAAGAGTCCAAAATACTCGAATATCAAAAAAATGGCGAAAACTATCTTCTCAAAACCAAGTACATTCCCGAACTCAATTTATACCTTATTGTTGAAGCAAAACTGGATGATTTTATCAAAAACGTACGCCAAACTTTTTATATGAATCTAGCCATATCACTGCTAATGACCGTCATAATCACCCTCATTATTCTCCTAACAATCCGAGGGTACAACAAAAAGCTCGAATTTATGGCAAGTAACGACACCCTAACCGGATTAATGAACCGAAGTGCCTTCAATGATTCCTTTAATGATTTTCTCCGCCTCAGTAAACGAAACGGCAATCCGCTAAGCCTTATCTTTTTCGACATCGATAATTTCAAAATGATCAACGATACACTAGGCCATCAGGCAGGAGACAATGTCCTAATCCGAATTGCCGAGCTTCTTAAAAACCGCCTACGCCGTACTGATATCATAGGTCGCTGGGGAGGTGAAGAATTTATCATTGGGCTGATTGATACCGATCAGGAGAGTGCCGAGGTGATTGCTGAAACCCTACGTAAAGCGTTCGAAGAAGATGCACACCTCATTCATCTCACACCCTCTCATATAACCGCAAGCTTCGGGATTGCCACCGCTCGTACCGCTGATGCGATAGAGACTATCCTCTCACGGGCTGATTCGGCAATGTATCGGGCAAAAGAGCTTGGGAAAAATCGTATAGAAACAGAGTAGATTTCTCACCCCAGAATCAAATCCCTTTTTCTACGTTAACATTCTTGAGATAAAATTTTATAATTTTAAGCTCAGAGGTAATCTCATGAAATATATACTCTCTCTTCTACTAACTTTAGTTTTTTTATCAGGCTGTGCCGCCACATGGAACGGCGTTAAAGAAGATACCACCAACTCAGTCGATTGGACAAAGTCTAAAGTGAACCAAGGGGCAAATTATATCAAAGAGAAAACGGAATAATCAAATCGGTCGGTTCTCCAAAATAATACCCCTGTGAAAAATCGACATCCATTTCTTTGACCTTTTCACATACATTTTTAGAGTGGACAAACTCGGCAACGGTCTTGATATTCATACTTTTTGCAAAACTAACGATCGATTTTGTAATCATCTGCGAGTTTTTATCGCTGTCGATATTTTTGATCATCGACCCGTCTATTTTTATATAATCTACTTTTAATTTCATAAGATACTCAAAATTCGAGTATCCTGTACCAAAATCATCGATAGAGATTTTGACACCGAATCGTTTGACATCATTGATAAACTCTAACACTTGATCAAAGTTTTCGATCCCCTCCGATTCTATAATCTCAAAAACAATTTTTTCCCCTATCTGACTCTCTTCTAATTTTTTGATGATAAAGTTGTATATCTCTTTATTCAAAATATCTTCCACCGAAATATTGATCGATACTATATAGGGCAAGTTCTCAAATTTATTGAATGTTTTTTCTATGATTATCTTGGTTAGCTGATGATACAGTTTATTTTTCTTTGCAAGTTCCAGAAAATGGATCGGTGCTATAAATAACCCTTGATCGTCTACTATTCTCATCAGCGCTTCATATTTCACTATTTTTTCGGTTTTAGTATCAACAATTGGTTGAAAAACAGGGACGATTCTATCCTCTTCAATCGCTTTTTTGAGACGCTTTGTCCAGTCAAAATTTTTCTCATATTCTTTTGCCATCGCCATCGTCTCATCATAAATCAAAAAATTCTTTTTATTTTTCTTCGCCAATTTAAGAGCGATATCCGCATTCATAAGCAATAACTCAGAGCCATAAGATATACCAATGGTTGCACTTAAACTGATCTCCCCTTTCTCACTGATCGTAAAACTTTTTTGGGAAATTTTTTCACTTACCAATGATGCAAAAAGTTTAAACTCATGGATATCCATACCACTGTTGCACAAATGGGCGAATTCATCCGAATGCAATCGATAAAGTCCCTCTTTTTTAGGCATTATCTCTTGTAAAAATAGGGCAAACTCTTGTAAAATCAAATCTCCGGCAGGATCTCCATAAAGATCATTGAACTCTTGAAACCCATCAATATTAATAATCATTAAAAAAACATTCTGCTTCTCTTCGAGTTTCTCGGTCAACATTCTCCGATTTTCTAGCCCTGTTAAACTATCAAAATAAAATTGGTGTTCTATTGAGTCGAGCATACTGTTGAAAATGTCTTTTATCGAGTCAATCTCTTCGATATTATCATTCACCTCTACCCGTTTTTTCATATCATGTGATGCGGTGATATTCTTTATGACATTCGCAAAGTTTTTAATCGGTTTAATCAAATACTGTTTAAGTTCAATAAAAATAGCCAAATAGACAATAAGTGAAAATACAATGATGAAGATAATGAAAAAGTTAATCATTTCACTGAGTGAAACTTTCAAATCATCAATAGGATACGATACATCGATCACACCTAGAACATCTCCTATATTAGCATTTGTGTGACACTTTAAACAAGCATCTTTCGCAACGACGGGATAATAGAATTTGATAAATTCTGAATTGGAAATATTTAGAACTTCCGTGCCTTTAATTGCTTTTACAATATCAACATTTGATTCACGTGCTAGCTTATCTTTTTCGATTTCTCCAAAACGCTCTGCAACGATTGCACTTCGATATACATTAACTTTCATATTCTTATCAACACTATTAAGACGACTAATAATCTCTTCTAAATCATCTTTGTTCCATCCTCTCTGCATCGCAGAATAGAGCGCTTCAAAAACAAGTTTACTCGTTTTTTTCGCATCAATATGGGCTAGATTGGAAATGGCATCCTTTTTCATATACTCACCATAAAAATAGGCAACAATTAGGGTCAAAAACATGGTTACAAAAATGATTTTTGCAGCGATCTTTGTATAGGTCGTTTTGTGTGACATGTTTTTCCATTTTTTTATAAACGTTATAAATATAATAATATTTATAACGTTTATATATTAAATATTTTTTATGAAAATCTTAAAGCATAATATCTGATAAGCTTTAAAGTGTCTCTTAAAATGGGATAAAGCTCTTCTTTTCTACAGCTGCGCTACAATTTTATATATCGCTTCAAAGGTATTCAAAATGGCAAAACTGATAACTTTATTTCTCTTTTTGATCCCTTTTTATCTATTTGCAGATGAACCTGTACAATGGGGTGAAAATGTAACCGGTGTTGTTACTAGCTTTAACTCTCCCAAAAAACAGATTGCCCTCACCTTCGATGCATGCGGAGGGAGTGTAAAAAGTTCACAATACGATACCGAACTTATCAACTTTCTCAATGAAAACCGTATCCCAGCGACCCTCTTTATCAACTCACGATGGATACAAAGTAACCCTGAAATTTTTATCCAATTAGCAACTAATCCTCTATTTGAAATTGCCAATCACGGTACCGCACACCGCCCCCTCTCCGTGAATGGAAAAAGCATTTATAACATAGTCGGTACTGCATCCGTCGAAGAGGTGGAACATGAGATCAACGCGAACGGAGATCTGATCGAAAAACTCACGGGAAAACGGCCACGATTTTTCCGATCAGGAACTGCCTATTACGATGAACAAGCCGTTTCCATAGCGCATAAAAATGGAGTTGAAATAGCCGGGTTCAGTGTGTTAGGGGATGCAGGGGCAACCTTTAGTCCAGCCAAAGTAGCGCAACAGCTTGAAAGTGTGCACAGCGGTGATATCGTTATTTTTCACATGAACCACCCTGAAAGTGGAACTCGAGCGGGTATAGTGGAGGGTATTACCAAACTCAAAGCACAAAGTTTCAGTTTTATCCGTCTTAGTGATGTCAAAGAGCATCTTAACCGTATCCCCTGAAGAAGTTAATCCATGTGTCTCATTTTAACCTTTGCCTTTATCGTAGCGACCCTCTCTTTTTTCTCTCAGGGGCTTATTCCTCATGCAATTATTAGCGGACTTCTTGCCTCCGTTTCCCTTTTCTTTTTTATCCGAAAACTGATTTTTAATGGGCGATGTATTTTTGGTAAAGATACCGATTGTAATACTCGAAAATAATTTGTAATTCTTGAACTAATACTCATATTTTAGTCTCTTTCAAGTCTATTAGGATATAAAACTCTACTTTTAATACAGGACAAAATTTTATGGACATTTCATCTTCTGCCGAACGCTGGAATCACTCCCACCAGTTTGATGAAGGGAACCCTGTAGCTGAGGGTAAAACTCGATACGCCGTTATCTTAACAGTGGTAATGATGGTCGCTGAAATTATCGGTGGATATTATTACGGGTCAATGGCACTTCTTGCCGATGGATGGCATATGAGCACTCATGCCCTTGCCCTTGGACTTTCGGTAGGAGCCTATGTTTTGGCACGCCGATATGCACGAGATAATCGATTTGCATTCGGCACATGGAAGATCGAGGTATTAGCGGGATATACCAGCGCCCTTTTCTTAATTGCAGTTGCTCTATTCATGTTTTATCAATCAGCGGAACGTCTAATAGAACCGGTTACTATCCACTACAACGAAGCCATCATAGTTGCTTTAATTGGGTTATTTATCAATCTTATCACAGCATGGTTACTGGGGGATAATCATCATGACCATGGGCACCATCACGATCATCATGGACATAATCATGATCTCAACCTACGTTCTGCTTATCTCCACGTATTAGCGGATGCTGCGACTTCGGTATTGGCGATAATCGCTTTGGTGGCGGGAAAGCTTTGGGGCGCTTCATGGCTCGATCCGGCTATGGGGATTGTAGGGGGAATATTAGTGAGTGTGTGGGCAGCTGGACTGCTACGGGATACGGGACGAATTCTTCTCGATGCCCATATGGATGATCCTGTTGTTGAAGAAGTCCGTGAGGTAATTGTACAAGTTGATCCCGAAGCACACATCAAAGATTTACATGTATGGCGAGTGGGAAAAGGGAAATACTCCGTTATCCTCTCTTTGCAAAGCAATAATGGAATGTGTCCAAATGATTTTCGTGAAGCTTTATCGATTCATGAAGAGCTGGTACACATTACGGTTGAGATAAATCAAGAGTAACCTATCTTAGCCCCATTCATTTCATAAGAACAAATTAAGTCAAAATGTTTAGAATTCGATAATAGTTATTATTTTCAGGAGCATCAGATGTATTTGATTTTCGAAGCATTTTGGCACTTAAGTGTTAATATGGGGATTTATATCCTATTTGGTCTCTTGGCGGCAGGGGTATTGCACCAGATCATCAGTGAAAAATGGGTTCAAAAGCATTTAGGCTCCAATACTCACGGGTCTATCTACAAAGCAGCCCTATTTGGAACACCACTTCCACTATGTTCTTGCAGTGTTATCCCTTTTGCCGCATCACTTCGCCGTAACGGAGCTTCTAAAGGGGCAACGATGTCATTTTTGATCTCCACTCCGATCACGGGGATAGATTCTATATTGGCGACCTTTGGGATGTTCGGAGGGATATTTACCCTTTACCGCGTTTTCACTTCTGTCATTATTGCTATTGTTGCTGGAATGCTCATGAATATGTTTGAGCCAAAAGAGGTTAATAAACAATGGGTTGTTTTCACATCGACAGCACCGGAATCTACTCCAAAGATTATCCAAGGGACTCAAATAGAAGCTAAAAAGCCATTTTCAATAGTGGCTGTATTTCACTACGGCTTGGTAACACTGTTGGGAAGCTTTAGCAAACCTCTCTTTTGGGGATTATTAATCGGTGCCTTTATTACAGCAGCTATCCCCTCTAATCTTCAAGAACTTTTTAATGACAATCTCATTTTAAGCTATCTGATAGCCGTAGCGATCGCCGTCCCCATGTATGTATGCGCTACCGAATCGCTTCCGATAGCCGCTTCTCTCCTCATTGCTGGAGTTTCTCCAGGTGCCGCCTTTATCTTCTTAAGTGCAGGACCTGCTACCAATACCGTAACGATGGGAGCGGTCAAATCGATGTTGGGAGTACGCGCTTTAGTGATTTATCTCTCAGTGATTGCAATCGGAAGTATTGTATTTGGCGCATCCATCGACCTATTATTTAAATCTTTCTCCATTAATATGAGTGTAGACTTATATGAGCATCACGGAATCCTCCAAGAGGGTGCCGCTGTTCTCCTGCTGGGGCTTATGGGATGGCATTTAGTACAAGAACGGTTTCAAAAAAAGGATAAATCCTGCAAGGGAGGATCGTGTTGTTCCTAAAACCTTAACGATTCGGGATGTAGTCCGCTATAATTCCGCACTTATTGCTTAGGACTTCCCGTGAATGAAACCCTCCTTATCCTCGCCGTCGCTTTAGCGATGGACTCTGTCGCCGTGTCCATTGCAATCGGCTCTAAATACAAAAATCTTTTAGTTTCAAAAGCTATCTTTACCGCCGCAGTTTTCGGATTTTTCCAAGGTGCCATGCCCGTCGCTGGATATTTCATCGGAATTAGCTTTGCTGAATATGTGCAATCCTTTGATCACTGGATAGCCTTTATACTCCTCGTAGGATTAGGTGGGAAAATGCTCTATGAAGCGTATCAAAATGAGTTTGATGACGAAGTAACCGATCTCTCCGCTAAAACCCTCATTACCCTCGGTATCGCTACCAGTATCGATGCAATGGCAATCGGGATAACGTTTGCCTTTTTACAAACTGATATCTATACGGCGGCAGGTGTGATTGCGTTAGTCACCTTTGCATTGTGTGTCATTGCAGTGTATGTCGGGAAAAAACTGGGGTCATTGTTGGAGAGTAAAGCGGAGATGCTCGGAGGAGTTATCCTAATCGGATTGGGAACCAAGATCCTCTTAGAACATTTAGGGGTTATTTAATCACCACCCATCTGTTGCATGGTTATCGTGTTTTGATTTTTTATAGCGGCTGGCATTTACCCGTTTTTCCAACTGGTTTTGAGCGTAAAAAAGTTCCTCTTTGATCGTCTCTATCTGTTCGTCACTGGCGCGGAAATCAAGAATCTTCTGTCCTAGCGCTTCAAGGACGAGGTATTCATCTTTATAGAGTTTAACTGCTTCATTTTTTTCTAAAAAGCGAAAATTCATATCTACTTTTTGGTCATACTGTTCTTTGGTTGGGTTATCACTTTTTGCTAGGTAAGAGAGTATTCCATTAATAAAACGTCCAAGTAACCGAATATACCGGAGCCGTTTTGCATTTTCTGTTTTAGATTCACCCATAAAACCTCATATTAATCATTCATAGATACAATACCGCCATTATACCTATTAGGAGCCAATATGCGCTTAGCACTTATCACTTTATTACTCACGATTACGACACTCAGTGCCGAATATGTCCGCCAGCCAATCGATCAAAAACTACTTGATAGTAAAATCAAAATTATCGATATCCGGACTCCCTCTGAGTGGAAAACGACCGGACTCATCAAAGGTTCCATCCCTATTACCTTTTTTGACGAACAAGGTAATTACAACGCCGAACTTTTTTTGGGGAAATTGAACAAAATAGTCAAAAAGAATGAAAAATTTGCCCTCATCTGCAACAGCGGAAACCGCACCCAAATGGTTGGTAATTTTTTAGATAAACAGCTGGGCTACAGCGTCATCGATTTACAAGGGGGGATCCAATACGCTATAGCGAAAAAACTCCCGTTAGAGCCTTACAAACACTAAAAAGCGTGCCGGAGACTCACTCCGATATACTCTCCTTCACTTTTTGAGTTTTGGATTACAGGACTCAAAAAATATTCATCCGTAATAAATGCCCCTAACGCTGAACCGGCTATATGCGCAGCAGTATCCAATAACTGCCCTCTAATATTCCCATACTCAGCATATTGAATACTTTGATCCACAAGGACTGCTGCCGTACTAATAACAAATCCTATCGTACCTCTATCGGATCGATCTTCTGGATAATAATGATCGACAATAGCCGTAGCCCCTCCTGCTAATAAAGCTCCCCCAACAAAATGACTAAATTCGCTGTTAAAATCCTCTGCTGAGTTAAGCGATGTAACTATCAAACTGCTAACCAATAATGTTTTGATATTCATTATCTTCTCCTTTTTTCAATACCTTAACGCAAAAATTCCAGTAGATCAAGATATTCTTTCTCGATCACACCGAGATTTTCGAGCATTCGCATCTCATCGACCCCGTGGTTTTCGCTCAGAAAATCGCGTCGCCATTGGATATTATCTTGCAACTCTGAAAGTCCTGTTGAGAGGTACTCGATCATCGTATCGATATCAGCTCCACGGATCACCCCTTCCGTATCGCTCTTGTAAAACAATAGTGCATAATCGCCTGTTTCATGAGAAAAACGAAAATCGTCGGCAATGTTGTGGATGATCGTCTTAATCCGTTCATCTTTTATGAGTCGTTTTGCCATATTTTCCTCCTGCTGAAAATATCAAATTATAATCTCTGTTGGTATAGGAGTTGCTTAGATACCACAACCATATAATAAAGATTAATTAAATCCGTGAAATCACTTAACCTCAAAACTAAATTACTTTATTTGTTACTGCTCGTGGGCTTTGGTCTCGTTGTAGTAGGACTAATCGGTTATATCAATATTCAAAATATTAAAAGAAATATGGATACTCTCTATTTCGGCTCTCTCCTTCCTCTAAGTGAGTTGAATAGCATCAATGCTACCTACCATAACGATCTCGCTTCTTCGATCTATCGATGGGATAACCAACGCATGAGTGATGATCAAGTGAGCGATAAGATTGTTACCTCTTTAGAGCGAATTAATCAGCTGTGGGGCTCATACACTTCCCATCATAAGCGCCCTGAAGAGATGACATATATAACTTATACCGAAACTCAAATTCAAAGTATTAACAATTATTTTACTCAGGTACGCTCTTTGATCAATGATCCTGATCGCTCTCATCCGCTCTCTCTTATTACTATGGATGAGAATATTCAATCTATTCAAAGTACTATTTCTCAACTCATTAGTTATGAAAACGCTGAAGCCAAATATGAACACTCAATGCTATTAACACAGTATGAAAATGCTGTGATGCAGCTTATTTTCTTTTTGGGTGTTATTTTAACATTAGTAATGGGGCTCGCATGGATGATCTTTTCCCGTATTGAAGTACAACAGCAACAGCTCATCGAATCGAGTGAAACCCTCAAACATCTCAATCTCAAACTCGAACAGGCTTCTTATACAGACTCACTTACCGCACTGTTCAATCGACGTTATTTTAATGTGATATATGAACGTGAATTTAAACGTGCATTACGCTCTAACACCCCATTTGTCTTTATGATGCTCGATATCGATTTTTTCAAGCAATACAACGATACTTACGGACATTTGCAAGGTGACCTTGCCCTCCAAGCTGTTTCCAAAGTACTTAAAACAGTTCTTCAGCGTCCAGGAGATTACCCATTTCGTTTAGGCGGCGAAGAGTTCGGAATCATCCTGAGTGATACCGATTGTAAAAATGCTCGTATTATGGGCGAAAAAGTACGTACGAGTATTGAACACCTAAAAATAGAGCACAAAGGCTCCAAAATTCTCCCTACCCTCAGTGTCTCTATCGGGGGAATTTGTATTGTTCCTACCGTAGATATGGGAGAAGATGCCCTTATACATACTGCTGATACTAACCTCTATGCGGCAAAAGAGCGTGGACGTAATCAGGTGGTATTTAGTAATAAGCTGTAATTATTTTTTGAATTTAAAAGAAAGTTTTTCGAGTGCTTCTCGTGCTTTTGGGGCAATATCGCCTTGAAACTCCATCCAAAATTCTTTGTATGCTCCGCCGCAAGCTAACGATTTTTTGAGAACTGAGAGAACTTTTTGGGCATCTTCTTCACTAAGATTAAAAGGTCCAACAAGTGTCACCAATTTCCCACGACGTTTTTCCTTTTGGAAGACAAGGCGGTGCGCAGAGGGCTCAAGAATGGTAAAAACCTTTGCGGTTTTCTCCTCTTCCATGCTCCACCCCTCACCCCACGATGCTCCCAAATCGAAAGAAAGTTTTCTTCCACGACTCATTTAGCTTCTCCGCTGTAAGTAAACCTTTTTACTCCGTTTGGCAGGGTCTCTTCAAACATCGTGCTTGGACGTACCCATAGCCCCTGTTCACCGTACAGTGGTCGATAAATGACAAGAATTTCACCGGTTTCAGAGTGTTTTGCTTCTCCGATCACTTCGTAATATTTACCCTTGTAGTGACGGTACAACCCTTTCTCAACCACGCACAACCTTCTGAACGAGAGCGCTAATACCCTCGACTTCAAAAGCATTGCTGTTAGCCATCGAGAGAATCGGATTCATGCAGTATTTGTTGTTATCATACACGACGACAATCACCTCATCCCCCTCTTCTAGGAAATTGGTCTCACCAAAATGGGTATAACGGGTAGCACCGATGCTTATAATCGCATGTGCAGGATTTCTGGCTTCTTTTAAATAGCTTCCGATTGACTCCAGTGGACCGAAATCACTTTGAGTATTGATCTGTTTTTTCATCCACTCGATGAGTTTACCGTAAAAGAAACTGTATCCGGTAAGTTCAACATCTTCACCGTAGCGCATCAGCATCCCTTCGCGTCGCAAAAACGAAGCGATACGATAACTGTCCATTATTCCACCCTTTTCAAAGGTATCGATAGGGATTAGAGTTGAAGATAGCCCCTTGGAGGCTTCACCCCAGTTTTTTTTGTGGCTAATCTTTGCGGCTCCCTCTTTACGTAGGGAACAATCATTATAAGCACCGAAAAATTTAGGGGTAATTTCGATGACATTTCCCTCTCCATCGTAAAAGAAATCACAAATCAAAGCCACTTCAGGCTCAGGCTGGACATTGCACGTTTCATTCGCGAGGAGGATCGTATCGGAACTGATCGGATAGATACCGAGTTGCCCCTCACGATGGGGGACATAAAAAGGGAACATCCCTTTCGGCCCATTCGGATCTTCGGTTAAAATATCTTTGAAATCGACACTCTCGCCGGCTTGTTCAAGGTGGAGGGCGAAGTTGCCCGCGACACCGAGTCCGACATAATTTTTATAAGCTTCCACTTGCTTTTGCCTCAGCAAACTCTTCGTACGAACCTTTGAAATCGATATAAGTACCATCAAGGTGCAATTCAATAATACGATCGGCGAACGCATCGAGCAACTCACGGTCATGACTCACACAAATAACATTTCCTTCGAAATCAAGCAATGCCTCACCAAGAGCAATAATCGCTTCGAGGTCAAGGTGATTGGTAGGCTCATCGAGAACGAGGAAATTCCCCCCCTCTAACATCATTTTAGAGAGCATCATACGATGTTTTTCTCCCCCTGAAATCTTCTCGACACTTTTCTCTTGCTGTTCACCATTGAAAAGCATACGCCCTAAACAGTTACGAATCTCGGAGATTTCACGTTTCGGATCAAACCCGCGAAGCCAGTCGTACAGGGTTCCGTCCCCTTTGATTTTATCGGTCGTATCTTGCGGGAAATAACTGTATTCAATCGTCGCTCCCCATGTAACACTTCCGCTGGTCGGCTTCATCTCTTCCATGAGGATTTTACACAAGGTTGATTTACCCGCACCGTTGGGACCGATAATCGCGATTTTTTCACCCGGAGCTACGAGAATATCAAAATCACGTAAAACATTCAAATCATCATAGCTGTGAGAAACATTCGCTACACGCAACGCTTCATCTCCCATAGGACGCTTCGGTTTAAAGACGATACTTGGGTCACGTCTGCTTGAAGGTTTGATATCTTCGATGGTCAATTTATCAAGTTGTTTCTGACGAGACGTTGCTTGCTTTGCTTTCGACGCATTCGCGGAGAATCGGCGTACAAACGCTTCGAGTTGCTCTTTCTCTTTTACTTTTTTATCGCGATCAAGCTGCATTTGGTTTGCCATGATAGTAGACGCCATATACCAATCATCATACGTTCCCGTAAATTCACGGATTTTTTGGAAATCGACGTCGAGAATGTTGGTCACAACGGCGTTGATAAAGTGACGGTCATGCGAGATGATAACCAATGTCCCCTCATGGCGTTGAAGCTCACGCTCCAACCATCCGATGGTATCGATATCAAGGTTATTCGTAGGCTCATCGAGGAACAAAACGTCCGGTTTCGGATAAAGCACTTGCGCGAGGAGAACTTTGAATTTTTCCGAGGAAGGGAGACTTGACATCAAATCATTATGATGTTCTGCCGAAATTCCGACGTTTTCCAAAATCTTGGCGATTTGAACGTCGTACTCATAGGTCGGATCTTCTTCAACCGAAATCATCTCCAACTCCGCGAGGCGGTCATTGGTTTTTTCATCTTCGAAATCACCGTTGGCGTAGAGATCTTCTTTCTCTTTGATTGCGTCATATAGACGTTTGTTCCCCCATAATACCGCATCGGCAATGGTGAAATCTTCAAACGCAAACTGATTTTGTCCTAAAATCCCTACTTTGAGACCCGGTTCGATGGAGATATCCCCCTCGTACTCTTTGATCTCTCCGCTGAGAATTTTTAGGAATGTTGTTTTCCCCGCACCGTTTGCACCGATAAGACCATAACGTTTGTTACGGTCTAGTTTGAGGTTAATCCCCTCAAATAAAATTCGACTGCCGAAGCGCATTGTTAATCTTGTGACTTGTACCATACTTAAAACTCTTTACATAAAAATTACGCGATTATAGCTAAATTCAGATTACTATCAGATAAGCTCTTATGTCTGATTTTGTAAACTTTTAACATGGGTTTTGACTAATTATTAATACACAATTAGTTTTAACATTCCCATAAGATTGTAAAAGCTAAAATGTGCGCAAGGATTATGCTGGTTATAGTTCGATTTTTCCACGGAGTACAATGTGACACAAATTTATGTCGGGAATATTCCCTACGGCAAAGACGAAAACGATCTTAAAGATCTTTTTGGACAATACGGTGAAGTTAGTTCAGTTAAATTCGTAAATGACAAAGAAACAGGCCGTTTTCGCGGTTTTGGCTTCGTAGAAATGGCGAACCAAGATGAAGCTAACAAAGCGATCACTGCTCTTGAAGGTAACGATTTCGGCGGACGTACACTTCGTGTTAACGAAGCACGCCCACGTGCTCCACGCCCTCCACGCGATCGCTGGTAATCACATCATGAAGCCCTTATCGGGCTCTCATGTCTCCTTTTGCTTTTCCCTTTTTTCTAAATAATATCAATTTTCAACTTGTAAAGATACTAACATGACTTATACACTCACCGAACCTTATATCGAACTCCATAAACTGATTAAACTTTTAGACCTTGTCGATACCGGCGGTCAGGCCAAAATGCTCATCGAAAACTCCCATGTTTACCGTAACGGAGAAGTCGAAACCCGAAAGCGCGCCAAGATCATCAAGGGGGAAAAAATTGTGATCGGAGATGTCGTTATCGAAGTGATTTGATCCATTGTTATTTAATGGAGTTTTCACTATAATTCGTGATCTTATTTAACGGCTCTACACAAGGTTAAAAAAACGTATGAAAAACACAAAAATGATGGTAGTCGGTTTTGTTAGTGCAGTAGCGATTAGCGTCGCCCTCTCTACGTCGTTGTTAGCAAAAAACAATGTTCCCGAAGCTACCGAAGCCTCTGTAGAAGCCTCCCGTCTTCAATCCTTAGCCAAATTCACCAAAGTATTGGGAATCGTTGAGCAATACAATGTAGACGGACTGAGCGTCGATCAACTGATTGATAAATCACTTCAGGGGATGCTCTCCAACCTCGATGCCCACTCCACCTACATGGATAAAAAAAGCTACGATAACCTTAAAACCCAAACCGACGGTGAATTCGGCGGATTAGGGATAACGGTCGGTATGAGAGACAATGCCCTCACCGTTATCGCCCCTATTGAGGGGACACCCGCCGATAAAGCAGGGATTAAAGCGGGTGATATCATCCTGAAAATCAACGCTAAGTCAACCCTCAGCATGACCATTGACGATGCAGTCGGATTGATGCGCGGAGCCCCTAAAACTCCAATTGATATCACTATCGTCCGAAAAGGGGTTGCTGATCCGATCAAAGTTCATATTATCCGTGACATCATCACTGTAGAATCTGTCTATACCCGCACCATAGGAGCTGATATCCTCTATGTCCGTGTTACCAGCTTTGACAAAAAAGTAGCAAGTGATGTCAAAAAAGCGATCAAAAAACATGCCACAAAAAGCAAAGGGATCATCCTCGATCTTCGCAACAATCCGGGCGGGCTTTTGGATCAGGCGGTTGAACTAACAGACTTGTTTGTTAATGAGGGAATTATCGTCTCCCAAAAAGGGCGCAACAAAGCAGATGATGTCACCTATAAAGCAACTAAAAGTGCTACTATCACCGATCTTCCGCTCGTTGTTTTAGTCAACGAAGGCTCAGCCAGCGCTTCTGAAATCGTCAGTGGAGCACTCCAAGATCTCAAACGTGCCGTAATCGTCGGTGAGAAAACCTTCGGTAAAGGTTCCGTCCAAGTCGTTATGCCGATCACTGAAAGTGAAGCGGTCAAACTCACCATTGCCCGCTACTATCTCCCAAGCGGCCGAACTATTCAAGCCGTCGGTGTAGCACCCGATATTGAAGTCGTAGCCGGAGAAGTCAAAAATCACGATAAATCGTTCAATATCAAAGAATCTGATCTCAAAAAACATCTGGAATCCGAACTCGAAAAAGAGGGTGGAATGATCGATGTTACCGAAGTCAACGCTACCAATAAAACCGTTATCACCACCGAACAGCTGACCAAAGATATTCAGCTTAAAGAGGGTGTCGATATTATCAAAGCTCTAATCATAGTCAAAGGAAAATAACCATGGAAAAACGCGATATCATCTACGAAGGAAAGGCTAAACGCCTCTTTAGCACCGACGATGCGAATTTAGTGATTGCCGAGTTTAAAGATGATCTGACTGCATTTAACGGTGCTAAAAAAGATAGTGAATCCGGTAAAGGGGCGCTGAATAATAAAATTTCAACCGAACTGTTCAAAATGTTAGCTAAAAACGGCGTAGAGTCCCACTTCGTAGAGATGCTCGATGATAACAACATGCTCTGCAAAAAAGTGGACATTATCCTTATCGAAGTGATCGTCCGTAACATCGCAACCGGAAGCCTTAGCAAAAATCTCGGTATCGCCGATGGAACTATCTTGCCGTTTACCTTGGTCGAATTCGACTACAAAAACGATGCGCTCGGTGATCCGAAACTCAACGATCAACACTGCCTTATACTAGAACTCGTTAAAAATGAAGCAGAGCTCGATCAACTCCGTGCAATGGCACGTGAAGTTAACTCTATTTTACGCCCTTACTTCCACGAAAAAGGGCTTAACTTGGTCGATTTCAAGCTTGAATTCGGTCGTGATGAAAACGGCAAAATTATCCTTGCCGATGAGATCAGTCCTGACAACTGCCGTTTTTGGGATTTAGCAACCGGTGAAAAAATGGATAAAGACCGTTTTCGTCAAGGTCTTGGCGGACTTAAAGTCGCTTACGAAGAAGTATTAAACAGAATATTGGGGTAATGATATGAAAGCAATTGTAAACGTATTTTTGAAAAACGGAGTTTTGGACTCTCAGGGTAAAGCGGTTCAACACGCCCTTAGCGGTCATGGTTTTGAAAGTGTTAAAGATGTTCGTGTCGGAAAACAAATCATTATCGAGATGAATGAGAGCGATGCCGCGACTGCTAAAGAAAAAGTAGCCCATATGTGTGAAGAGCTTTTGGCAAACACCGTTATCGAAGATTACGAGATCGAGATTCAAGCATGAAAGTCGGCATTGTTCAGTTTCCAGGGACAAACTGCGAGTACGATACCCAACACGCGTTTGCCGCATTAGGGTGTGAAACACAAATCCTTTGGCACAAAGAAGATACGATCCCACAAGGGTGTGATCTCCTTGTAGTTGCAGGTGGGTTTAGCTACGGCGATTATCTTCGTAGCGGTGCTATCGCCAAAATGTCTCCGATTATGAAAGCGCTCAATGCGTATGCTGATAACGGTGGAAAAGTACTCGGAATTTGTAATGGATTTCAAGTTCTTACCGAAACCGGTCTCCTTCCGGGTGCATTGAAACGTAACGAAGGACTTCACTTTATTTCCACTCACCATCATCTCAAAGTGATCCAGAACGATAACGATTTTCTCCGCCATTGCAAAGTGGATCAAGTGGTTAATATACCTATCGCTCACCATGACGGTAATTTTTACATTGATGAGGCAGGTCTCAAAGAACTTTATGCCAACAATCAAGTTCTCCTAAAATACACCGATGCCTCAGGAAAAATTGACAATCCGAACGGATCGGTCGATAGCATAGCCGGAATTTGCAATAAGGCTAAAAATGTTTTCGGTCTTATGCCACACCCTGAGCGGGCGATGGAGGCACTGTTAGGTTCTGATGATGGCAGAGCGATGTTAGAGGGGTTTATAAACATTTGAAAGCTTTAGCTCTTCTCTTTTGTCTTATCGGACAAATCCTTATCGCTGAGCCCTCCGTTCTAACCGAACCAGCACCCTCAGTTGAAGCTACTGCCGATCAAAATCCCTCATCTGAGATCAATACTCTATTCTCTGGTGTTTCTTCCTCCACAGGGCTAAAACTCGAATTTACCAATCTTCCTGAGCACCCTTATGTTGGTGAGATTATAGCCCTTAACATCAAACTCACTCCCGTTGATGTGGCATCGGGAAATATTGAATATACCCTTCAAAACGAAGAGGGGATTCGTATCTTCAGTGATACCCCTAAACGGAGCGTTAAAGAAGACGGAATCTATGACACCTTCTATTTTCTCGTTCAATCTGCATCAGTTCGTTTCCCTGATATCACTGCAATGCTAACCACATCTGGTGCAACATCAGAAACACTTACAGGAACAGCTATTAGTGCAACCACGCTAAGCCCTCCTACCGGATTTGCTAATGTTTTAGCTGATAAGTTTGAAGTGATTAATTATAAAACAACCCCTTATAATAACGAGAGTAACGTCGTTATTTTCACCGTCAAAGCTTTACGATGTAATCTAAGTGACTTTTCGATCCCCAATGCAATCAAGCAAGGCTTTGAATCTAAACTTTCCAATGTAGGAGAATCGCAAATGACCTATTATGCGATTATTCCGAATACCGATAAAAGTCTCAGTTTTTCTTATTTCAACCTTAAAAAGCAACGTTATGAAGCGTTGAATATCCCTATTGTTGTGGATGATGATACCGTATCGACAGGTCAAAGTGATCTTTCTCCGACCGATGCACGCCATACAGAGCTAAAAATTAGTGCGGCGGGAGTCTTTGTTGCCATCCTTTTCGGATTGTTTTACTGGAGACGAAATAAATGGTATATTTATATCTCTGTATTACCGATGTTTTACATCGTCTATGTGCTACTCCCGAATCAGAATCTCTGTATCAAAAAAGATGCACCGGTATACCTACTTCCGATCAAAAACGGAACCATATTTGAGATGACTCTCCAAGAAGAGCATCTAGAAGCAGAAAAAGAAGTGGGTGAGTTTGTCAAAATACATCTGAGTAATGATAAAGTGGGATGGGTAAACAAACGTGATATTTGCACGAATTAAGTGGCTCTATGCGGTCATCGTCATCTTTAGCGGGATGACACTGATGATCGTTACGTTCTACCTTCTCCCTAAGCCCTATGCCGTAAAATTTTCGGCATGGTTTATCCGCCTGCTCGTCTTTGTCCCCGTTCAGATCAAAGGCTCACCTGATCCTGATGCGCAAATGTATCTCATCAATCACCAAAGTGATATCGATATCGGAATTATGGAGACTATTACCTCTAAAGATTTAGCATGGGTTGCCAAAAAAGAGCTCTTCAAAGTACCATTTTTCGGTCTGGTTGTCCGTTTACCCAAAGATATCGCACTGGAACGCGAATCTAAAACCGCCTTGGTTAAACTGATTAAAGATTGTAAAGATCGACTCGATCACGGACGTGTCATCACTATTTTCCCTGAGGGAACTCGGACTGAAACGGGTCAAATGAAACCGTTCAAAGCGGGAGCCAAAATGGTTGCCGATAAATTCAGTCTCAAAGTTCAACCAGTTGTTTTAATCGCCACTGCATGGCATTTCAGCAACAAACGAAAAATTTTCAACTCAGGAACTATGACCGCCATTTATTTGGATTCTTTTGTTGCCGATAAAAGTAATCCTGAATGGCTCAATGAAACCCGTGAGAAAATGCAACATATGTATGACTCTGCCCTCCTAGAGCTTCCTCGCTATCACTAACTACTTTAACGTAACAATCTCATCGGCACACCACTGTGCCAAATCTCCATCATGGGTAATGAGTAAGACACCCATCCCCTCGATGTGATTTACAATCAGTTTCATAATATCGAGTTGATTAAGATTATCGAGTGCCGACGTCGGCTCATCCAGGAGTAAAAGTTTCGGCTTCATCAACAGCGCTCGTAATATAGAGCACCTCTGCAACTGTCCGCCGGAGAGTTTATGAGGAAGTGTATCCAAAAGTGCCTCTTCCAACCCCATCTGCTCTATTAAAATCTCACGTCCCTCCATCAATGTCACATCTCTAATCTGTTCACGTACTGTGTAAGTAGGATGAAAAGAGCTGTAGGGGTCCTGAAACACTTGAGAGAGGGATAATGATCGGATAGAACCGTGATGAGGCTTACGATGCCCTAAAATGAGTTCAAACAGGGTCGATTTCCCGACACCGCTGGATCCCACTATCGCTTTGATCTCTCCCTCCTTGAGGGTGAGTGAGAAATTATCGAACAATAGCGTATCTTTTATATATCCAAAAGATATATTTTCGATATCTAAAACGCGACTCAACGAATCTGACCTTTACCGTACACTTTGTATTTATAGGTCGTCAATCCCTCAACTCCCATCGGACCGCGAGCATGAAGTTTATTGGTACTGATCCCAACCTCGGCTCCAAATCCGAAAGCTCCACCGTCGGTAAAACGGGTCGAGGCATTTACATAAACCGCCGCCGCATCGATAGCGTTCATAAAACGCTCCGCCGCCGTAATATTTTCGGTGATGATCGCCTCAGAGTGCCCTGACCCGTAGCGGACGATGTGACTAATCGCACCATCCACACCATCCACGACCCGAATATTGAGGATATTCGCTAAATACTCGGTATCGAAATCCTCTTCACTCGCTCGCTCGATGGCGATCACTTCGCGAGTCTGTTCACACCCTTTGAGCTGAGTATGAGCACGATCAAATACCTCTTTAAAGAGTGGCAATACTTCTGTCGCAATCGTACTATCTACTAAGAGTGTCTCGATTGAATTACACGCGGAAGGACGTTGAACTTTTGCGTTGACCGCTATTTTTAGTGCATCCTCTATATTTGCATCTTTATCAATATAGAGGTGGCATTGCCCTTTATCGTGTTTGACGACAGGGACACTGGAGTTTTGACTCACAAATCGAATCAACGTTTCTCCGCCGCGCGGAACGATCAAATCGACGTATTTGTCCATCTTGATCAGTTTAGCTACCCCTTCGCGTGAGGAATCAGGAAGTAGCGCAATCAGTTCACGGGGAAGATTGTTACGGATCAGTACCTGCTGCAATACATCAGCAATGATCTTGTTGGAGTGCTCAGCCTCTTTGCCCCCTTTGAGGACACAGCCGTTGGAACTTTTGAAACACAGTGCCGCTGTATCGGACGTGACATTCGGGCGCGATTCGTAAATGATCCCGACCACCCCGATAGGGATACTCACTTTCTCTATTTTAAGCCCTGCCTCGGTGACCCACCCCTCGATCACTCGACCGATCGGATCTTTTAGAGCGGCTATCTCTTCGATCGCGACTGCCATCGCGTCGAGGCGCTTCTCATCAAGCATCAAGCGGTCTTTGAGTGACGAGGAGAGGTCCTCTTCCTCAGCTTTTTTCATATCGATCGCATTAGCTTCGATAATGTTCATCATATTGGAGCGAAGCGCTTCGGCCATCTCTCGCAATATTCGGTTACGTTCACTTCCGCTGAGTATTGCCAACGCACGGCTTGCGAATTTTGCTTTTTCTAAAAAGTTTTCCATACTGATTCCCTTTATTCTTAGGGATATTATAACAAATGCGGTTTAATTAACACTCACAGCCGCGCTATTCATCAAAGA